>WANG01000089.1 GCA_015521945.1 Candidatus Hydrothermarchaeota archaeon | reverse complement strand
TTCACTTGGTAAACATTTGTTGAAGGTTTGGATGTGCGGCATAGCCGGGGGCTACGGAGTCAGCGTTCACGCCATGCTGGAAAGCATATCCCACAGGGGCAGGGACGGAGCAGGCACCTTCAGCACCCCCGCCCTCACCTTGGGCCACCTCCACCACGCCACCCACTCCAGCGACCCCCAGCCCCTGCGCGGATGCTTCCTGGTGGGTGCAGGCAACGGCGAGATATACAACCACCGTGAATTAGCCGAAGCCGCGCCCCACGGATGCAGAACAAAAAGCGACTTTGAGCCCGTGCTTCACCTCATTGAAGAGCACCACACCGGCAGCCTGCTCCAGGCGGTGGCAAAGGTCCACCCCCTCATAGACGGAGAGTACGCCATGGCAGTTACAGACGGCAGGGACACCGTGCTCCTGCGTGACCACGCAGGAACCAAGCCCCTCTACCTCTCAAGCAGGTGCTTCGCCTCCGAGAAGAAAGCCCTGTGGCGTGTGGGCGTAAAAGGGCGCCCCCTCAGCCCCGCGGAGGTCCACTCCCTCTGCCACGGCACCCTCCTGCTCAGCCGCCTGAAGCGGGTGGCGGTAAAAAACCCGGTGGAGCACCTCTTAGAGGCCCTGAGCACCGCCGTTACCAAGCGCGCCTCCCACCTGCGCAGCTTCGGAGTGCTGGTCTCCGGGATGGACAGCCTCACCCTGGCGCACCTCTGCGCCGCCCATGGATACCACCCCCGGCTCTACACCCTCTCCCTCCCGGGCTCACCTGACTGGAGCCTCAAAGTAGAGCACCTCGGACTTGAGCACATCCAGGTGGAAGCCTCCCCCGGGGACATAGAAGCCGCCATAAACAGGGTGCTGCACGCCATAGAAGAGCCCTCTCCGGTATCCCTGAGCATCGCCCTCCCCATCCACCTCGCCTGCTCCGCCGCCTCGGGCGATGGAGAAAAAGTTCTCCTCACGGGGCAGGGATGCGACGAGCTCTTCGGAGGCTACGCTAAGTACCTGAGGGAAAAAAGCCCAGAAGAGGCGATGCTCCGCGACTACCTCCACATGTACCGCAACAACTTGGAGCGCGACGACAAGGCAGCCATGAGCGCCGGCATAGAGCTCCTTCACCCCTACACCGACAGGCAGGTGGTGGAGGTTGCCCTCTCCCTCCCCCTGCGCTGGAAGCTGCACCGAGGCGAAAGAAAGCTCATAGTGCGCAGGGTGGCTCAGAAGCTGCAGGTACCCGAGCACCTCCTGAGGCGCAAGCGTGCAATTCAGTACTCAAGCGGCACCATGAAGGTTCTGAAAAAGCTGGCAAAAGCCGAGAAGAAGAAGCTCTCCGACTTCGTCTCAGAGCGCTTCCGTGCTATTTTTTCTGCCCCACCAGCTTGAGCAGGTCAGCCTTGGTAACTATCCCCCTCACCCTCCCCTTCTCCACCACCAGCACAGCCCTGTGGGTCTCAACCAGCTTTGACACCGCCCTCACGTCAACATCCGCGCTCACCGTTGGAAACCCCTCCCCCATCACCTCACCCACCTTCTGCACCCTGGTCTTGGAAGGGTCATTGAAGTCCATGCACCTCAGCACCTGGTCCTCGGTTATGCTCCCCACCTGCACCCCGTTCTCCAGCACCGGAAGCTGGGAAATCCCGTACTTCTCCATCAGCCTTGACGCCTCCCCCACCGTATCCTCCTGGGAGACATGTATAACAGGCTGCTTCATCACCTTCCCCACGGGAATCACAGAAGAAGAATCCGCCTCCTTCAGGGCATTCACTATCTTCCTCAGGGTTGAAAGCCTCGGGTCAATATCTCCAGCCTCAATCCTGGCAATCAGAGACTGGCTCACCCCCGCCCTCTTGGCAAGCTGCGTCTGCGTCAAACCCAGCCGCTTGCGGTACTTTCTCAGCTCCTCCGGAGTGGGAAGCTCAAACATAACCTACCGCGTCCTGCCCTACCCCATGAACCCGCAGCTTCTGCACTTGAAAACCGGCACGTTCTTCTTGCCTCGCCTCTCCCAGTGGTGGATTTCAATGCTGCTTCCGCAGCCCGGGCATGAAATCAGCCTGGGGTTGAGCTTCACCAGCCTCTCAATCACCCGCATATCCTCAACCAGCTCCACCTCAGCCTCACGCTTGGCTCTGAGAAACCGTCTGAACCTGCGCATGTGCTTGGGGCACAGCGTAAGTCTGAACTCGGTAATAAGCCCCGCAGCCTCATTGGAGCAGTAGAAGCACTTCATGTTTAAAATCCTCTACTTTAACGTCTTGCCACGATTTCATAATCCCGCACCATCTCCTCCAGCACCTCGTACGTCCTGGTGCCCGCGCCGTGGTACATGAACTCCCGCACATCCTCTGGGGTGTCAATGTCAAGGGCGAGGTAGAAGGAATCGTACACCCCCAGCTCCACCCCGCGCTCTGAGGTGCACCTCCTCACCTCCAAGAAGGTTCTGTCAGAGAAAACCTCAGGAATAACCGCGGGCGGACACCGGTACAGGGCTGAGATGCCCCCCTTCATTGAGGGTGCCACCACCACGGGGTACCTCCTGCCCATGCGCAGCATCTCCCTGACGTGCCTCCTCCTTATCAGGGGCACATCCGCGGGCAGGAAGAGGGTAGCCTCCGCGCCCAGCGTGCAAGCATGCTCATTTCCAAGCCTGACCGCCTCCCTCAGGCCCCTCCTCCGCCCCTCCACCAGCATCTCAAACTCCCCCTCAACCCTGTCCCTCAGGTCCTCGGGGCTGACCAGCACGGGCAGCGCCCCAGAGCCCCTCAGAGCCGCCAGCACATCCTCAAGCATCGCCAGCACGAGCCTCTCACGCTGGGCTGGTGAGAGCACACCGCCCAGCCTGCTCTTCGCCCGTCGCAGCTCGTTCACCGGGATGACGGCGCAGAGCATTCCCTCACCTCCAGCACCCTTAGAGCAGCAAAGGCGAGCACCGCAGCCGCGGCTGCCATCGCCGCCTCCTCCCCAAAGTACCCGAGCCAGAGGGCTCCAAGAGGCTTGAGGGAGCTGCTCTCCACCAGCCACTCGGCGCTCGCCCTGAGCACCACGAAGGCGTAGGCTGCGCCCGCTCCCACAGCCAGCGCCGTCATCCTGCCTAAAGCTCCAGCCTCCACAGCCAGTCCCCCGCGTAGTGCATGTTTACCACGCACCTCCCCCTGGTGCGCTCCGCGTACTCCTCCCCGCTCCACTCGCTCACCCCCACCGCAATAGCGCGGCGGCTCTTCTGCATGAGCACCGCCACGGGCTTGGAAGCCTCTATCCCGGGGTCGTACTCCACCACCCCCGGACGCATCACGTGGGCACCCTTCAGTATCCTCTCGGCTGCCCCCTCATCCACCACCACGTAGCACCTCCTCACCTCCTTGGTTACAAGCCAGCGCAGCGCCGGCAGGAAAACCCCCTTCACCCTGAAAACCACGGGCGTGCCCTCCACCAAGTACGCCTCCGTGCTCTGGTCAACCCTCACCCTCTCCACCCTGGCAGATGGGGAGAGGGCACCCTCAAACAGGGGCGAGTCAAGCATCCCCTGAAGAGCCTTCACATCCTTCCGCTTGATGTAACTCCGCAGCATCACAGTCTCGGGTGATACCTAACGCGCAAAACCTTTTTCTTAAGCACCCGAAGTTAGGGTAGCATGGAGGAGCAGAGCTTAGAGGAGCACCTGGGGGAGCTCAGGCGGAGGGTGCTGGTGTCCTTAGCTGGGACCCTCGGCACTGCGGCGGTGGTGGGAGCGCTTCTGGGAGGCAGGATAATAGGCATCCTCACCTCGGCGGTTCTCCCGCCGGGCACCGCTGTAATCGCCAGAACCCCCACCGAGTACATCTACGCCTGGTTCTTGGTGGTGGTGCTGGTCAGCCTCTACCTCGCCACCCCCATAGTGCTCCACCAGGTCTTCAGGTTCATGGAGCCCGGGCTGTACCCCCATGAGAGGCGGCTCTTCCTCAGGGTGGTTCCCCTCTCCTACCTGCTCTTCAGCGCCGGCATGCTGGTGGCGGTAACCCTGCTCCTGCCCGCGGCGGCGCGCTTCCTGGTGAGCTACACCGAGCCCTGGGCGGAGCCCATGCTCTCGGTCAGCAGCGTGGTTTACTTCGCCACCTTCATAGTCGCGGTAACCAGCCTGGTATTCCAGACACCCGTGGTGGTGGGCTTCCTGCTCGCCAGCGGCCTCGTGAGCCCCTCAAAGCTCCGTGCCATGCGCAGGTACATCTACACCATCTTCTTCATTCTCGCCCTGCTCACCGCCCCCTCACCCGCGCTTGTGCCCGCCCTTCTCGTAACCCTCATGCTGGTCGTAATGTACGAGGCAAGCCTCCTCCTCGGCTCTAAGCTCTTCAGATAATCCAGGGCAGCATTACGCTCGCAAGGGTGAAGTACACCACCAGCCCCAAGATGTCCTGGGTGGTGGTCATCAGGGGACCGCTGGCTATCGCCGGGTCTATCCCGAGCTTCTGGAAGAACCAGGGCACGGTAACCCCCATGATGCTCGCCAAGGTCATGGCGCAGAACATGGCAACACCCACCACCAGGCCGATAGCCGGCTTTCCCGCTACCACCCACCCCAGGAGCGCCACCCCGGCCCCCGCGAGAAACGCCATGGTTATGCCTATCCTCACCTCCCTCATCAGGTACCCCAGCTTGTGCCTGATCTCCTTTGTGGCAAGCCCCCTGATGAATATGGTTGAGGTCTGAAGCCCAACGTTTCCCCCCATGGTCATGATAACAGGAACAAATAGGGAGAGAACAACAGCAGAAGCGAGGGTCTCCTCAAACCTCTTGAGTATGCTCGCGCCCACCAGTCCATCACCTATGAGCGCCACCACCAGCCAGGGCAGCCTCGCCCTCACCACCTGCATGGGAGGCGCGTCTATCAGCCTGTCCACCCCCACCCCGGTACCCGCGAGCTGGGCGATGTCCTCGGAGAGCTCCTCCTCTATGACATCCACCACATCATCCACCGTGACTATACCCAGAAGCCTGCCCTCATCGTCCACCACAGGCACGGCTGCGAGGTCGTAGTCAGCCACTATCTTCGCCACCTCCTCCTGGTCCATCCCCTGGTGCACCTTCACCACCCTGGGGTTCATCACCTCTTCCAAGCGCCTGTGCGCTGGAGCAAGCACGAGGTCACGGAGGGAGAGCACGCCCTTCAGCCTGCCCTCCTCATCCACCACGTAGAGGTAGTAGATGGTCTCGTACTCCCCCGCGTGCCTGCGTATGAAGTCTATAGCCTCCTCCACGGTGGTGTCCCCCCGCAGGGCGAGCACGCTGGTGGTCATAAGCCCGCCCGCGGTATCCCCGGGGTGCCTGAGCAGGGACTGCGCCTCGGTACGCACCTCCGGGGGCAGGTACCCCATCACCTCCCTCCTCACTCCCGCATCCAGCAGGGCGAGCACGTCGGTTCGCTCATCCGGCGGAAGCTCGGCGAGCAGCTCTGCCGCCGCCCTGGGAGGAAGCAGCTCAAGCAGCTCCCGCTGGAGCTCGTCCGGCAGCTCCGGCAGCAGCCCTGCAACCGTACCCCTCGGCAGCCTGGTCAGAACCTCCCCCCTCTCCTCCACGCTCAGGGAGCGTATAAACTCCGCAAGCTCGTGGGGGTGCATCCTGGAGCAGGCGCTCTCCAGCGCCTCCCAGTCCCGCCTTCTCACCAGCTCCCTGAGCTCCTGCCAGGCATCAGAGATGCTACCACGCTCCTGTAGCTACCCCCTTAGCATCAGGGTATTTAAGGGTTAAGGATTAATATGTGGGGAGACGGTTGAGTAGCATGCTGCCCGAAAGGCTCCTCAGCAGGGCAATATCGCTTGCAAGAGACTCCCTGTACATGAACTCCATGCACATAATAATGAACAACATACTCAGCGCAGCCCTGGGCTTCTTCTTCTGGTTCATCGCCGCCAGGCTGTACTCCCCCTCCGACGTGGGCATCGCCTCCACCCTCATCTCCGCCATGGTGATGCTGGGCATACTCAGCGGCACGGGCTTCAGGATAGGTTTGATGCGCTTCATGCCCGGAGCCGTGAGCGGGGCGAGGATGCTCAACACCTGCATAAGCGTTGTGGTGGTGGTATCCTCCCTGCTTGCGGGGCTCTTCCTTGTCCTGAGGGATGCGATTTCTCCAGCCCTCGCGGAGGTGCTTGAGAGCCCCCTGATAGCCACAGGGTTCATAATATTCGCCGTAAGCTTCAGCGTCTCCCTGCTGATTGAGGGGGCATTCATCGCCGGCAGGATGGCAAAGTACGTGCTCCTGAAGAACGTGCTCGCAAACCTGGTGAAGATACCCCTCCCCGTCTTCCTCATCCCCTTAGGTGCAGGCGGCATCTTCGCCGGCTGGGGCGTGGCAACCACCCTGATGCTCCTGGTAGCCCTGCTGGTCTTCATGCCCAGGGTGGTGGACGGATACCACCCCATGCCAGCCCTGGACAGGCGCATCCTGGGGGAGATGGTGCGGTTCTCGGCAGGCAACCACATCTCTGGGGTGCTGAGTGCAGCCCCCAGCCTGCTCATGCCCGTGCTCATAACCAACCGCCTCTCCCCGGAGATGGCAGCCTACTTCTACGTCTCCTGGATGATAACCAACCTGCTCTACATGGTGCCCATAGGCACCTCCTACTCCCTCCTCGCCGAGGCTTCGGCTGACACCAAGAGAACCTCCCACAAGGTGCTCAAGGCGCTGCGCTTCATGTTCGCCATCACCCTGCCGGGAGCGCTGGCGGTGGTGCTTCTGGCAGACCACCTGCTCATGCTCTTCGGAAGCTCCTACACCGCGGAGGCGGGTACCCTCCTCAGGGTGCTCGCCCTCTCCAGCATACCCATGGTGCTCATCAGAACCTACATCGCCCTGAGGAACGTGCAGAAGAGGGTCAGCAGGGTGGTGGGGGTGAACGCCTTTCTGGCTGCGGGGATAATAACCACCGCCTACCTGCTCATGCCGGTGCTCGGACTGAGCGGCGTTGGGCTTGCCTGGCTTATAACAAACTCGGTGGCAATGGTGGTGCTGGGGGTGAAGCTCCACTCCGAGCTCAGCCGACCCTGACACGTAGCTTGGTCAGGTCCTCCTTTATCTCAGCCTCCATGCCTATCCCGGCAAGCACCTCCTCCAGAAATATCCTCACGAACTTCTTGGCGGTGGGTGAGCCGAAAACCAGGGTGAACTCGGTGTCCGAGGGCATGCTCAGGGTGAAGAGGTTGCACGCCTCCAGGCGCAGGATTACGTCCTTAACCGACTTGGTCTTGCCGAAGAACTGCTCCGCATGGGAGCGGGCAACGCGGCGGTGCTCCTCCCAGAACTTCTCCTGCTCCGGGCACTCCTCAATGAGCCTGAGAAACTGCTGCCAGTGGTCAACATCAAGGATTACATGCTCTCCGCCAGCAAGCATGTCTATGTAAAGGTCAAGCTTCTCCCTCTCAACGCTGCGGTGCTTTCTGTGCTCCGCGTATATCCTGAGAGCCTTTCTGAAGAGCTCACTCTGGGACAGCCCGGTTTCCCTCTTCAGCCTCTCAAACAGCTCCGCACTTGACGCATCAAGAGCTATCGTAACCCTCGTGGGAGACTTCATATTCCTGAACTCATGCGCAACCCTTATTTAAATGCTTCTGCCGCACCCCTCTGGCTAATCCCCGACGCGAGCACATGAGCCTATGCAGGGCGATGAGCCGGCAGATACGTGCGGGACGGAATTCTGGAGATGGAGAATAGCAGGCTTCCCCCCTGTCAGGACGAGAAAAAAGCTGCGCCCTTTGCGCCTGCGCTTTAACCACGCCTCACATCCTTAGCCTGCAGGACAGCTCACCTCAACACGGGATGCACCAAAAAGTATATAAGTTTTTTTCGGGTACATTAAATGGAGCTTGAACGAAGAGGAGGTATGTTCATGGCGAGCAAAGTTGCGGGAGTCATAGTGGTCGTACTGGCTGTTGCGCTGGTGGGTACACTCATATACGTGGGGAACATCTCCAGCAAGTACACCAAGGAGCTTGAGAAGAAGGAGGAGAAGGTGGCTTCTCTCCAGTCACAGGTGGAGAGCCTGCAGGCAGAGCTTGAGAAGCTGAGAACAGAGGCAGCGGCGCCGTCTCCGAAAGCCCCTGCAGCGGCACCCACGGGTGGTGTGGTGTGCGCTGACTGCCACGGGGACGTCTCGGGCTTCCACGAGATTGCGAAGCTGATGAAGGTTGACGAGCAGAAGGGGATTGACCCCCCGAGAATCTGCACAACCTGCCACGGGCAGAAGATCCACAAGATACACGAGCGCAAGATAGAGGAGAGGGGCGTGAGGATGTGCCAGACCTGCCACATGACCAAGGAGGGCGAGTTCAGGGTGCCCGAGAAGCGTGAGGGCGACGTCCTGGTGTGCCAGCTGTGCCACTTTGACGGGAACTACATAAAGATACACAAGGGCAAGTGCGAGCGCTGCCACTACGGCAAGCCCCAGGACATCCACAAGCCCATCCTGGAGAAGCGGTACCAGGAGATAGCCTCCCTTTAGGAGAGCACCCGCTCTCCCCTTCCCCTTTTAAAAAATGAGAGCTCCTGTTAAGCACCTTACGCTGCTTGTTGCAGCTCTCCTCTGGATAACCCTGCTCACCGTGCTGGTTCTCACCAACAGGCTCGGTGCCTTAGCAGGCGCCGCCGGCATATCCTTGGGCTACCTCTTCAGCTACTTGGTGGTAAGGGACTTCCTCAGGACTCTGGGAGGGAGATGAATATCTCCCCGAAAATCTCCTCCTGCCACATCAGTATCCTGCCCTGAGCGCTCAGGTACAGCAGGCACAGCAGGGTTTCAACCATCTCCCGCCTCTCCCGCCCCTGCACCAGGTACGAGAAGCTGACCGTGCCCATGGAGGCGCACACCTCGGTGAGGGTTGAGTACACCTTCTCAATCTTCTCCCTGATATCCTCCTCATCCACCTGGATTACTAAGCTCCTGTCCCTCCTGCCTCTGGGAAAGTTCCTGCGCAGCACCTCCTCGCTCAGCGCCCGCTGGAGCGCCTCCACCAGCTCAAAGATGGTGGTCCTCCTTCTAACACGCCGCCTCGCGGGCACGGGAAGCGCCGGCGGCTCCTGCTCCTCCCTCAGCCCCTCAACCTCCCTCCCGGGCTCCTCCTCTTCCTGAGGCTCCTCTTCCTCCTCCTCATCCTCCCTCTCCAGTATCCTCTCGCTCTTCATCCTCAGCAGCAGGGATGCGGCAAGCAGGGTTCTGCCGCTCAGCCTCAGGTTGAGGCGCTGCATGCTCCTCACCCTCTCTAAGAACCTGGTGGCAATCTCCCCCACATCCACCTCCCAGGGGTCTATCCTGTCCTCTATAACCAAGTCAACCAGCATGTCCACGGGGTGAACATCAAGCAGCTCTGACTCCTGCATCCCTGAGCTCCACTCCCACTATTCTTGACACCCCATCCTGGTTGGTGACACCGAAGAGCTGGTCAGCAGCCGTCATCATGCTCTCCCTCAGGCTGACCACGATAAACTGCGCCTCCTTTGAAGCCTCCTTTATCATCTCCGAAATCTTTCTTACATTGCTGTCATCCAGGAACATGTCAATCTCATCCAGCACATAGAAAGGCGCGGGCTGGTACCTCTGGATGGCAAAGAGGAAGGAGAGCGCCGTTATCGTTCGCTCACCTCCCGAAAGGAGCTCAATGTACTGGGGATTCTTCCCCGGAGGCTTTGCCTGAATCCTCAGGCCTCCCTCCAAGGGCGCCTGCTCATCCAGCAGCAGCTCCGCCGTGCCGCCTCCGCTGAGCTGGGAGAATATCCTGCGGAAGTTTGCAGCCACATTATCAAAAACCTCCATGAAGACCTCAAGCTTCCTGCTCTCAATCTCCTCCACCAGCCTGAGAATCGCCTGCCTCTCCTCCTCCAGCTTCCTCAGCCTGAACTCCAGCTTCTCGTACTTCTCCCTTACCCGCTCGTACTCCTCAATGGCTCGCATGTTCACAGGCTCCAAGCGCCTGAGCTCGGCCTCCATCCTGGCTATCTCCCTCTCCATCTCCTCGGTATCAATGGGAGCTATGAGCTCAACCGCCACATCCCCATACTTCTGCAGCTCAGCCTCTATTCCCTCCAGCCTCGCCTGAAGCCTGGCATGCTCCACGTTCGCCCGCTCCAGCCTCCTCCTCAGCCTCCCCATCTCCTCCTCAATCCTGGACAGCCTGCTTCCAATCAGCCTTCCCGCCTCGGTGCACCTCTCCATCCTGCGCTTGAGCTCCGAGATGTGCTCCCTCAGCCTGCGCTCCCTCTCCTCCGCCCGCCTGAACCGCTCCTCCGCCTGCCTGAGGGCGTGCTCAGCCTCCCGCATCTCCCCGGTGCTCCTGCGCCTCTCCCGCAGGGCTTCCAGGAGGGCGGCTCTGAGCTCCCTGAACCTGGGGAGGAGCACCTCCTCCAGCCTTGACTCAGCCACACGGCGCTCGCTCTCCAGCTGGCTCACCCTGCGCTCCAGCTCAAGCCTCTGCCTCTCGGTGGCACGCACCTCCCTCATGAGCCTCTCCGCCTCCTCATCCTTCAGCTCCTCCTCCAGCCTCCGCCTCTCGGCGCTCAGCCTGGCGTACTCTTCCTCCAGCTCCTCAATCCTTCCCCTCACCCGCTCCAGCTCCCTCTCAAGCCTCTCCCTGCTGGCACCCGCAACCCTGAGCTCAGCCTCCAGCTCACCCACCTGCTCCTCAAGCTCCCTCCTCTGCCTCCCCAGGCTCTCAAGCACCTCCCCCAGGTGCTCCGCCTCAATCTCCTCCTCCCTGAGCTTCAGCCTGAGCCTCTCCACCCGCTCCCTCAGCTCCTCCACCTCGCCCTCCACCCTCTCCCTGGCAGCCCTCAGCTTCCTCACCTCAGCCTCAATCTCACCGCTCCTCCTCTCGGTGGATATCGCAGAGGACCTGCGGTAGTAGCCCCCGGTAATCCTCCCCGAAGCCTCCACCAGGTCCCCCTCAAGGGTCACCATCCTCACCCTGCCCATGTGGCGCCTGGCAAACTCAAGGCTCTCCACCACCACCGTGTTGCCCAGCACCTGGGACACCGCTGGATAGAACCTCTCATCAAACTCCACCAGCTCCGTAGCGAGACCGCACGCCTTCGCCGCCAGGGCTTCAGCCTCCGCGCTCGTGCGTCTCGGCTTAACCCTGTTCAGGGGCAGAAAGCTCGCCCTGCCTATGCGCTTCTCCTTCAGGTACCTTATGCACTCCTCAGCCACCTCATCGCTCTCCACCACTATGCTGCGCAGCCCTCTTCCCCCAGCCACCTCAATGGCAACCGCGTACCTCTCATCACACCGCAGCAGCTCCGCAACCGTGCCCACGATGCCCTTAACCTTCCCCTCATCCCTCAGCCTGAGCACAGCCTCCACCGCCGCGTCTCCTGTGCTCCTCTTCACCTCCTCCGCAGCCCTCTCCTTAGCTCTCGCCTTCTCCAGCTCACCCATCAGGCGCTCCAGCTCTCCCGAAATCCTCAAAAGCTCCGCCCTCTTCTCCCTCAGAGCTCCCTCAGCCCTCTCCAGCTCCTCCCTGAGGGCACCCACATTCCTGCGTGCGCTGCTGAGCCTCCTCTCCACCTCCTCGGCCTCATTCACAACCGAAGAGCGCCTCCTCCTCAGCTCCTCAAGTCTCCCCCTCATCCCCTCCAGGTCAATAGCGTTGAGCTTCTCCCCCAGCCTCGCCGCCTCCCTCTCCAGCTCCTCCCTCTGCCTCCTGCACTCCTCAGCCCTTGAAGCCACACGCTCAAGCTTCCCCCTCCTTGAGGAGCTCCTCTCATCCATAGCGCTCAGCCTTGAGTACAGCTCCCCCTCCACACGCCTGAGCTCCTCCACCTTCCCCCTCAGGCTCTCAATCTCCCGCCCCAGCCTCTCCACCCTCTCCACGCACTCCAGCCTCTCGGAGTGGACCTCCCTCAGCCCCCTCTTGCACTCCTCCATCCTCACCTCGGCGCCCTCAACCCTCGCCGCAGCCGCCGAGAGGCGCCCCCTGAGCCCCTCAACCTCCGCCCTTGCACGCTCAACCTCCCTGAGCAGGGGGTAGTGCTCCCCCTCCTCAAGCGCCGCAATCTCCCGGTTTATCTCCTCCATCTCCCTCTGCTTGGCATGCCTCTTCCCCCTCAGAATCTCCCCATGCCTGCCCAGCCTCTCAAGCCTGCCCGTGCACTCCCTCCTGAGCTCCTCCAGCTCCTCCAGCCTCTGCACCGCCTCCGCACGCCTTGAGGCGAGCACCAAGGCTCTGCCCCTCCTCACCTGCTCCCTGAGCTCCCTGTACCTCACAGCCGCCTCCTTCTCCCTCCTGAGCCTCTCCGTCAGCTCCTTTACCTCTGCAAACACATCAGAAGCCCTTGCAACGTTCTCCTGCACCTTCTCAAGCTCCCTCATCGCCTTCCTCTTCTTCTCATCGTACTCCGCAATTCCCGCAATCTCATCAATAATCTTCCTCCTCTCCACGGGATTCATCTCAATAATTCTGGTAATATCACCCTGGAGGATTATGTTGTGCCCGTCAGGGTGGATGTTCGCCTGACGCAGCATCGCTATGACCTCCGCCCTGGATACCCGCCTCCCGTTCACCCTGTACACGCTGTTGCCGCTCGCATCAACACTCCTGGTTATCTTGACCTCACGCTCGGGCACCGGGAGCTCCCTGCCGGAGTTGTCAAAGTATATGCTCACCTCCGCCTCCTTTGCAGGCTCTCCCTTCTTCCCCCCGTTGAATATGAGGTCAGAAAAGCGCTCTGCCCGCAAACTCTTTGCACTGCTCCTTCCCAGCACAAAGCAGATGGCATCCACTATGTTGCTCTTGCCGGAGCCGTTCGGACCCACGATTGCCGTGAATCCCCTGGGGACAGGAATTGAAACCTTCTTAAACGACTTGAAATTCCTCAGAGTTATCCTCTTTATGTGAATCACAGGCAGGCACCTCGGATGCTGCTGAATGAAATTCCTATGGATACGCATGGCTTTTAAAACTTTTGATGGGATTTGTGCCCGTATGCATGCCTCCGGGCGTGTTTTTCAGAATCTGAAAGATAATAATGATATGGGGTCGCCTGCACAGTAGCACAAAATTGCACAAGGAGGTGCTTGGTTGACCAGAGGTATAGGAGTGTTGGTAGTTCTGGCGATTGTGCTTGTGTATTCAGGCACGGTTGCTGCACTGGAGTACGGGAACCCGGAGCTTCTCGTGGACACCGCCTTCGTGAAGGAGCACAAGGACCAGCCAGGGTGGGTGCTGCTTGACGTCAGGGACGAGAAGGCGTACGCCAAGGGGCACATTCCCGGGGCTATAAACCTGGGCAAGCGGGCTGACAAGGCGCTGAGGGACCCGAGTGCAACCATGCTGCCCGTTGAGAAGCTGGAGCAGGTGCTCGGCGACGCCGGCATAAGCGACTCCTCAAACATAATCATATACTACGACCCCGCGACCATAACCAGGGCTGGCGTGGCTTTCCACGTGCTTGAGGTCCTGGGATGCAACAGCGACAGGCTGAGCTGCAAGGTGTACTGGTACAACGGTGGCATAGTGAGCTGGACCCAGGATGGCGGCGAGCTCACCACCGAGCCAAAGACACTGCCGAAGACCACCTTCAAGGCGTCACCCATCTGGGAGAGGTACGCCACCACCGATGAGATATACTACATAGCTACAGGGGAGAAGCCGGACAAGGCTCTGGACGAGATGACGAAGCGCTACGGTGCTGAGATAGTCACCTACGACCCCGATGCGCAGCTCGTTGACCTCAGAACAGCCGACGAGTACAACGGCAAGGACATAAGGGCGCTGAGAGGCGGACACG
>WANG01000088.1 GCA_015521945.1 Candidatus Hydrothermarchaeota archaeon | reverse complement strand
AGGCGACGGCAAGGGAGAAGCCGAAAACGGCTACAAACACAAGCAGTTTCCTTAGCGCCATGCAGCCACAGCCATATTTTGTCCAGGGGTGGCTCACCCCGACCACCCTTAGTGTCTTTTTCAGAAGGGTATATATAATTTGTGTTTCCAGTAGAGAATTCTTTTCCGGCGTTACCGCTGCACCATACACGGAGGACAAAATCATGCCTGAGAATACGGGAAGGCGCAGAATCTTTCTGGCTGGTACCCTTCTGACCCTCCTCATCGCCTTACCAGCGATTTACCGTGCGGTGAGCTCCGTACCCGAGAACTACCTGCGGGAGACAGGCATATACGCCTGGGCGGTCCTCGGGCTCTGCCTGGCGTGGCTCTTCCTCAACCGCGAGCGCCTGCTCTCGGAGGCTGGCCTTCCAGAGCTGCGCCACACCCTCTCAGGAGCCGCCCTGGTGGCCTCTGGTGTGTGGCTCATGGCAGCCGTTCCCGAGCCCAGGTACGTTGCTCTCGGGGTGGTAAGCACCCTCTCGGGCCTGAGCCTTGCCCTCTACGGCTCCGCCGGGCTAATGCCAGCCGTCACCACCGGCGTCTTCGCCTTCGCCGTTGCCTTCCCCCAGGTCTTCAGCATGTACTTGGAAAAGCAGTACTCCCTCACCACCACCCGCATCCTCGCGGGGGTGCTCACCCTGCTCGGCTACGAGTTCGTCAGGGTGGAGCAGACCATAAGCTTCACCGACTTCTCCGGCAACCCCATATCCGTGTGGATAGGCGCTCCAAGCTCGGGGATAGCCTCGGTCACCATATTCCTGTCCCTCTTCGCCCTGATGAGCATGGACTACCAGATGAGCTGGAAGAAGCGAGCTGCGCTCTTCATCTTCGGCATTCTGGGCACCAGCGCCCAGAACATCCTCCGCCTGGTTCTTATAGTCCTGGCGGGGTATCACTACGGCATAGACGCCCTGCAGACGGTTCACGACTACGCCGGGTACTTCATCTTTCCCCTGTGGTTTGCCATCTTCACCCTGGTTTACCTCAGGGTTGCCGAGGGCTAAAGCAGCCTCCTCGCAGCCTGGCATGCAACCTCGGCGCACTCCCTTGCCTCCTCCCCCCTCACCGTCTCCATGTGCCCCGGGTAGAGAACCTCCGCACCCAGCTCCGCAATCCTGCACACCGACTCCGCAAGCTGCCTCATGTTCCCGCCCTGCAGGTCAGTTCTTCCGAAGCTTCCGCCGGCGAAGAGGGTATCCCCCGTGAACAGGGCTCTCCTGCCCCTCAGGTACAGGCAGATGCTTCCCGGGGTGTGCCCTGGCGTATGCACCACCTCCAGCACGTCCTCACCCAGGTCTATGCGGTCACCCTCCCTGAGCAGCTTCCCCGGCTTCAGGGCGCCCTCAGCCCCGAAGAGGGAGGCGGTTCCGTAGAAGCTCCCGCTCTTAGCCGCCTCAGCGTCAAGCTCGTGGAGCATCACCTCGGCGTTCTCAAACAGGGAATTGCCCCCGCAGTGGTCAAGGTGGGCGTGGGTGTTTATCACCACCTCCACATCCTCAGGCTCAACCACCCCCCTCAGCCTGGAGCGCATGCTCTCCTCGCTCAGCCCCGTGTCAATCACCACCACCCTCTCGCCAATCAGCACGTACACGTTGGAGTCATACCCCGTTGAAATCAGCGGCACCACCTTCATCCTCATCCCTCCAGGTTCCACAGCCCCAGCTCCCTCGCGTACTCCAGAGCCTCCTGCATCTCGCTCCTTGACACCCTGCGGCTAAGCCCCCTGTGCCTGTACGCCTCAAACTCGGGCCGGTACTGGGGCATTATGTTCAGCCTTGCCGAGTCTCCCAGCTCCTCAGCCACCCACTCCAGCACCCTCTTGGTGCAGCAGTCCACGTGCCCCGGCAGCACTAAGTGGCGTATCAGCAGCTCCGCCCCCTGCACCTTGGCGGCGAGCAGGTTCCTGGTAACCACCTCAAAGTACCTGTCAACCTTTGAGAGCTCCATGGCGCACTCATCGCTGCCGTACTTGAAGTCAGCCAAGTAAACGTCAACCGCCCCCTCAAGCAGGCACATCCCCTTCTCGCTCATGTACATGTTGGAGTTCCACACCACGGGTATGTTCACCCTCAGGTGGCACAGCATCTCCAGGGCAGCGTGCATGCTCGGTGTCGGCGAGCCACCCACCAAGTTCACGTTCCTGCTCTTCTCCCCCACCCTGCGCCTTTCAACCATCTCCGCCAGCATTCTACCGGTCACCGGCACCCCCTTCTCCACCCTCCTGGAGATGGTCCAGTTCTGGCAGTACACGCAGTAGAAGTTGCACCCCGTGAAGAATAGAGTGTGGCTCGGCACCAAGCATGCCTCCTCCCCCAGGTGTATGAACTCCGAGCTCAGCCTCGCCTCCGCTCCAACCCCGCAGAACCCCACCTCACCAGCCCTGCGGTTGCACCCGCACCTGCGCTCGCAGAGCTCGCAGCGCTCCAGCACCCTCATCGCTATGGCATGCTTCAGGTGCATCAGGCTGCGCCCGGGAGCCTTCTCGGTGTCCACCCTGCTGGTGCTCCTCCTGAGCCTCCTGTACTCGCGCATCAGCTCGGAGTGCAGCCTCCACAGCTCTTCAGTGCTCTCATCCCCGAACTCCGCCTCAACCATGCGCGCAACCCTGAAGCAGGCGTCCCTCCTGTCCTCAGCCACCTCTATGTAGTTTGGAAGGGCTCTTCGCACCCCGCGGTCCTGGAAGGCTGTCACCGCATCCGGGCGAATCAGCCAGTGCATAGCCACAGCATGCAAGCCTAACGACGCCCGGAATTGGGATAAGTCATGTCATCCCCCGGGTCAAACAGCCTAACCTCCGCCCTCTCGTCGGGGGCCGGGGATGGCGAAGGCTGCTCCACCGCCTCCACCCTGAACAGGTGGGAGAAGTACCACACACCCTTTCGGTTTGGCTTCACCCTGAAGTTCAGGGAGTTCACCACCTGCTCCAAGTAAACATCATCCTCGGGGTACTCCATGGGGTAGGAGGAGAAGCGCCTGCGCACCTCCGTTATCACGAACCCCATGCGGAGCATCTCCTCCTGAATCCTCTTCCACTTGCTCAGGGAGCACTCCAGGTTGGTGAGCCCCACGTACCCCGAGCATCCCCTTCCCGCCAGGGTTCCGGCTCCCCTGGCGAAGAAGCTCAGGAAGCCCGAGAGGGTTTCCAAGGGCTCGGTTGAGAAGATGTGGCACCTGCGGCGCAGCTCCCTCGGCAGGGGGTCCTCAACGCTGTAGTGCAGGAACTCTATCTCCATCCCGTACCTGCGGGCGCACCTCTCAATAAACTCCCCTATGCGCTCATCAATCTCAAGCACGTATATGCGCTCGGGCAGGTGGGTGAGCCCCAGAGCCAGGCTGAGGTAGTCATCATCGCCCACCATGCACACCCTCCTTCCAGCCAGCCCGTCCCTGGCATCCATCAGGAACACCCTCGCGACCACGCTCTCGGCGTCCATGTTCCCCTGGAAGTACTCCGCCGTGGTGTGGGGTCTGTCCCTGAGCACCTGCCTGAAGCGCCTAAGCAGGGAGGTGTTCCTCACCTCTATCCCCCTGCCCCTGCAGCACCTGCAGGTGTGCTCCTTAAGGCGCCTGAGCTTTTCGCCGCCTCTCAGCTCAATGGTGCCGTTCCTCACCGACACCTCTCCCTGCTCGTGCATCTCATTCAGCGCATCCACCAGGTCCTTCAGCCTGTACTCCCACCTTCCCGCAAGGCTCCAGAAGCTCCTGCCACCCTCAGCCAGCAGCCTGGTAACAGCCTCCTTCATCGGCCTCACCCCTGAATAAGCATCTCACACCTCTCGCCGCACCTCACGCACCTCACCTCGCAGGAGGTGCAGGCGGACAGGAAGCTCCTCAGAGAGCCGCACAGCGCCCTCCTGAGCTTACCAATATCCGTGTGTTTAATCGCATGAAAAAACATTCCCCCATGCAGGGTGAGCCTCACCCCGCCCTCAGCCGCCTCCCAGGTGAAGGCTGCGTACTCTCCAGCTCTTCTGCGGAGCACCTCCAGCCTCTCCTCCAGGCTGGCGCACCTCTCCAGCTTCAGCCTCCTGCAGAGCTCCTCGCCCAGCTCCCTTCCCTGCTCCGCGGAGCACGCGCACCTCATGGTATCACGGCAGCTCAATTATCAGCTCAACCCTCTCCCCCAGCACGTGGGAGAACAGCCCCTCTATGGCGCACTCGTACTCCCTGATTCTGGTCTCATCCTCCATCCTGTGCACCCTGCCAAGGGAGTGGATGTACTCGGTCTCAACGTGCTCCCCCTCCTCATCAAAGAACAGCGTAAGCCGGTCGTGAATCTCCCCGTCCCGCTTGAGGTACAGGGTGATGAAGTACCTGAACATCGCCCTTCCCCGCTTTATGCACAGCAGGTACCCCCGCAGGAACTCGGGCACCCCCTCTATAACCTCCTCCACCCTGAAGCACGTGGTGGCAATCTCCTCACCCTCCAGGTCCAGGTACCTCAGGATGTCCTGATACCTCTTCCTTATCCTCTCCTCCTCCCTTGCGTGGAGCTTCCTCTGCAGGGGCTGGGCTCTCACAAACAGCTTCATCCCACCACCTATCCCGTGATGCTGATGTTCTCAACCCTCATGCTGGGAGTTACCACACCCGCGACCTCCTCGGTATCAGAGCCGAAGCTCGCCGTGCCCATAACCTCGTAGATGTTGCCGGCTATGATTGCCTTTCTCACAGGAGTACCGTCGTAAAAGGCGTTCCTGGTCTCCACCGAGAAGTCCCCGGTAACCGGGTTGCAGGTGTGCGCCCCTATGAGCCCGTGCACCACCAAGGCGCCATCCTCTTCGGCGCCTCCCTCTCCAGCGACCACCAGGTTGGTGGCGTCTATCTCCGGCTGAGCCGCATGGCTGCTCCTGAACCCGTTGCCCGTGCTGCTCTCTCCCGCCCTGGCGGCGGTCTTAAGGCTGTGCAGGTATCCCCTCAGCACCCCCCTCTCCACCAGCGCCTTTCGCTTTGCTCCCACCCCCTCATCGTCGTGGGTGCAGCTTCCCGCACCGAAGGGCAGGGTGGGGTCGTCGTAGAGGGTGAAGCTCTCCCCGAACACCCGTTCCCCCATCCTCCCGGCGAGCCTGCTCCTCCCCCTGAGCACGTTGTCCGCGCTGAAGGCTGGAAGGAGCACGCTCTCCATGAGCTCAGCCACCGCCACCGGCTTGAGCACAGCCGTGCGCACCCCCTGCGGTACCCTCTCGGGCTTCTTGGAGGCGCTCGCAAGCCATCCCGCACGCCTCCCCACCTCCTGGAAGCTTATTCTGCCGAGGCTTCTGGAGTAGGCGAAGTGCATCCCGCTGGCTGCGTCAGCCACGCTCATCACGTAAACCCCCACCTCGGTGCACCTCTGCACAGCCTCCACCCCCGAGGTGTTGTGCACCTCCTTCCTGAGAGTCGCCCAGCTCATGCTGGCATGGGTTGGCGTACCCCCCGCCTCCCTGCACGCCTCCACAGCATGCAGGAGCAGCTCCTTCGCCTGCTCAATCCCAAGCGCCTCCACCTCCCCGTCGTACACCTCCACCTCCGGGTACCTCTCCGGTACGGCGAACCTCATGGGCGCCTCGGCGGCGCACCCTGCGATGCTCAGGGCTCTCTCAACCGCGGTGCCGAGCTCGGTGGAGTACCCGAAGCCCAGCCTGCCGCGGGCGAGCACCCTCACCCCGAACCCACGCTCGCAGCCGGCATCTCCCCTGAGCCCCCTGGGCGTGTGCTCCAGCCTGAAGCGCCTGCTCTCAAGCACGTAAACCTCGCCCTCCCCCACCCTCTCCAGCCTCCTCAGAGCCTCCCGGGGCGTCATCCCGCACCCCCCACGTGAGCCACGGTTAGCACCGCAGGGGCTGAGTCACCCACGGGCACGAGCTGCGAGTCCTTGCCGCAGTAGCCGGGGCTCATCTCCACCCTCCTGCCCACGAGCTCAATCCTCCTGAGAATCTCAAGTGTCTCTCCCGATAGGGACACGTCTCTCACGGGCCGGGTGAGCTCACCCCCCTCTATCAGGTACCCCTCCTCGGCGTTGAACTGGAACACCCCCCTTGCGGTGTCAACCTCACCCCCGCGGGAGCCTCCCAGGAACACCCCTCTTCCCGCACCCTCCAGCAGCTCCTCCAGCTCCGCATCCCCGGGGCTCATGCAGGTGTTGCTCATCCTGGGCAGGGGCGGGAAGGTGTACCCCTGGGCTCTGGCGTTCCCGCCCTCCTCAACTCCCATGGCTCCCGCCGTCTCCCTGGTGTGCAGGTACCCCTTCAGCACCCCCCTCTCCACCAGCACCCTTCGCCTGCCTCTCACCCCCTCGGCATCGTACAGGTAGCATCCGGGGGAGCCCTCAATGGTGGGGTCATCGTATATGCTCACCTCCTCGGCGGCTATCTCCCTTCCCAGCATCCCCTCCAGCACCGACTCACCCCTGAGCACGTGGTCAGCCTCCGCCGCATGCCCGAGAGCCTCGTGGACGAACACCCCCGTAAGCCTCGGGTCCATAACCACCTTCATAACCCCCGAGGGGGCACGCCTTGCCTCAAGCAGGCGCAGGGCTCTCTCACACGCCACCTCCGCAAGCCTCTCAGCCTCCTCCAGAAGCTCCAGCCCCGCCACGCCTGCGGCACGCTCCTGCGCCATCTGGAGCTCCCCGCTCTCCTTGGCCACCACGTTCACCTGCAGGGAGACCCAGGGGTAGGTAACCCTGATCTCGGCACCCTCGGTGCTAACGTACCTGAACTCCGAGGTGGCATCGTGGTAGCTCACGGTGACGCTTGCTATTCTCCCATGCTCCTCCGCCACCCCGTGCACCCGCTTCAGGAGTTCAAGCCTCTCCTCCACGCTGACATCCTCGGGGCTCCTGCGCGCCCTGAGCTCACCCTCAAACCTCCCGGGGCGCACCTCGGCAAGCCTGACCTCACCCTCACCCAGAGCCGCCGCCTTCGCCGCATGCCCCAGCATCTCCTCCAGCCTGCCGGTGGAGCTGGAGTAGGCGAACCCCCAGCACCTGTCAAGCACCCTGATAGCCACCCCGCCGTAGGTTCCGGTGCTCAGCTCCTCGGCTCTGCCGTCCTTGAGCACCAAGGTGGTGCTCCTGCTGGTGTGCACCCTGAGGTCGGCAAAGCGCGCTCTCACCTGGGACAGAAGCTCCTGAAACCCATCCACGGTCAGCATCACCCGCTCTGCTTGTGCTTCTCCACGCCTGGCCCTGGCAGCGCCTTGTCAACGGAGAGGGATATAACGCTCCTCACCCTGTCAAGCAGGCTCTTTCTGTCCTCGCTCCAGCACAGCGCCTGCTCAAGCACCTCCGGCAGGGTCTTGACGGGTATTATCTCAATCCTGCTGAGCTTCTCGGGGTCAATCATCACATCCTTGAGGTTTCCGTGGGGTATTATAACCTTCTTTATGCCTGCGTTTATTGCAGCCTCAATCTTCGGGTTTATCCCGCCCACGGGAAGAACATCCCCGCGCACGCTCAGGGAGCCTGTCATGGCAACGCTCTGGTCAACGGGCACGTTCTCAAGGGCTGAGAAAACAGCGGTGGCAACGCTGATGCTGGCGCTGTCCCCCTCAACCCCCTCGTAGGTCTGCAGGAACTGGATGTGAACATCGTAGTTGGAGATATCCCTGCCCGTGTGCTTCTTGATTATGGCGCTGACGTTCTGTATGGCCTCCTTTGCTATGGTGCGCAGCTTGCCGGTGGCGATTATCCTGCCCTCATCCCTGCTCTGAGCGGGGGCAACCTCAGCCACTATGGGCAGGATAACCCCGCTGTCGGTGCCTATAACCGCCAGCCCGTTTACCTTGCCCACCTCAGCGCCTTCCACCCTGTAAACCTCGTAGTCCTTCTTCTGGCTAATGTACCTGTCGGCTATCTGCTGCTCAAGGGTTCTGGCTATCTTCCTCGCCTTGCGCACGTGCCTCGCCTCAACGTAGGGAGCCCCCTCGCTCATCGCCACGTCGCCTGCAGCCCTCACAAGCCCGCCCAGGGCTCTGAGCTTGAGGGTGAGCTTGCCCCGCCTGCCGGCACGCCGCCTCGCCTCCTCTATTATCTCTATGACTGCCTCACGGGTGAAGTGGGGTATCTTGCCGTCCTTTATTACCTCCTGAGCCACGAACTGAACCAGCTTGTCCCGGTTCTCGGGGGTGTCGTCCATGACGTCCTTCATGTACACCTCGTACCCGTACCCCCTTATCCTGGAGCGAAGGGCCGGGTGCATCTTGCGCACCACGTCCAGGTTGCCCGCGGCTATCAGGATGAAGTCGCAGGGCACGGGCTGGGTGCGCACCATCGCCCCAGAGCTGCGCTCGCTCTGCCCGGTTATGGGAAACTTCTTCTCCTGCATGGCGGTGAGCAGGGACTGCTGGCTCTCAATGCTCAGGGTGGATATCTCGTCTATGAAGAGCACGCCTTTGTGGGCCTTGTGAATCGCCCCCGGCTCAACCAGCTCGTGGGGGGGTGTCTCAAGCCCTCCGCTCTGGAAGGGGTCGTGCCGCACGTCACCCAGCAGGGCGCCTGCATGGGCGCCGGTGGCGTCCACAAAGGGTGCCTTCTTGACACCCTTGTTGTTTACCAGAAGCTTGGGCACGAGCACCTCGTCTTTGAGCTTTATGTACTGCCTGCCCATCAGCAGGAAGACGAAGGCTATTATGCCGAGAAAGAGCACGTACGGCTGCTGCATCACCAGCATGTAGTAGAGCACCATCAGCATTATGGTGATGAAGAGCACCTTGAACATGGTGTTTATGGGTGCCTCCAGGCGGCGCTTCTGCTCCTTGTACCTCTGGACTATCGCCTCACCCTCCCCGGCTTTTACAGCCTCAACACGGGGGTTGTTCTTGTCGTCAGGGTTGGGGTACACTAAGATGTCCTCAAGCTCCTCCACAGGAAGGAGCTCTGCCATCGCCTGGCCCAGCATGCTCTTACCCGTGCCGGGCTCTCCTATGAGCAGCACGTGCCTCTTCTGGAGGGCGGCTTTCCTGATTATTTCCACCGCCTTCTCCTGACCTATAACCTGGTCTATCAGGCTGCTCGGTACCTCTATCTCCTCCGTGGTCCTGAAGTCCCTTATGTCCACCTCTCTATCACCTGTCTATAATATTGGTGGATGAGGATATAAACCTTGGGTAGGACATGTTCAGCACCGTCCGCGGGCGCGCTCAACTTCAGGAGGTGGGGAGGTCGCGGGAAGGCTGCGTGAGCAGCTTGAATAAAACAAGCACCGCTAAAATTATTTTAAGAGGTGAACGCACAGGCGAATCACGAGGGCCCGTGGCGTAGCCTGGTGGCGCGTTCGCCTGATAAGCGAAAGGTCCTGGGTTCGAAGCCCAGCGGGCCCATCCCCCTTTTAGTCTGAAAAGGTTTTTGAGTCCAGACTTTTTCTTTATGCTGCGCAGAAAGTACGCTTTTCTGCTTGAAGACCCTGATATAAGGCGCTGATATGAGAACGTTGCTATAGGGTCCACTGTTACTGCAGACGTATATCTCCGAAGGTTGGACGGCTTCAGTGAGATTCAGAAGCTCTCACTTAAGGACATTCTCTCCAGAAGCGACAGGAAGATTTCAAGCCTGCTCATGGACTTTGTATCATGGAGGGAGAGGCGGGGGCATGCTTGACAGCAACCTCTTCAGCCAAGTAAAAACAGCCAGTCTATCAGCCAACGAATGAAAACAGAGATAGAATGTTTTCAAAGCTGTATAAAGGGCAAGTTGCGGATAAAGAAAGCAGTAAATTTAAAAATAAAAGGGTGATGGAGATAGGTTAGCTCGGGAAACTGATAGACAGAATATACAGTAGGTATATCTTCTTGGCTGAGCAATTTTGTGTTTAAGGTTCAGGCATATCGAATCCGTTCAGCTTCCTCATTCGTTCCTCCACCATTTTGCCCGAGCAATACTGTCTGTGAACCCGGAAAATTCACTCAACGAACCCTTGGGGTGAATAAGCTCTGTCAGGGACTCCCTTGAGACTCTGCATTTTTTGATGATGCTCTGTAGTCCGGTTTAACCACCTCAAGATATGGTATCTTTTCAAAGTGTTTTGTGTTGTACGTAACTATCGCCAGGGAATTCTTCAGAGCAGATGCGGCAATTATAGAATCTGCCATCGGTATGTTGTAGTCTCTTCTTATTTCCCCAGCGAGCACGGATACCTCGTAGTCAACGGAAATTATTTCAAAATTCTTTAAAAATTTCAGGATATGTTCTCTCTTAGAAATCTGTTTTGTTTCTTTACCGCTCATTATCTCTGCAACGGTTAAAACAGAGATGAAGGCGCGACTTCTAAACAATTCCAGCAGAAACTCCTTTGACCCTTTAACACCCCTCAGCAGGTCAATTATTACGTCAGAGTCAACCAGGTACATGCCTATCCATCTCTTTTCTCAGCTTCTTTATGTTGATGTCTCCCTTTAAAATTCCAAAGACGTTGTCTATGTCCTTCTCCAGCTCAGCTATTATCAGTATTTCCACCTTTTTTGATTTTGGAGGCTTTATCCTGCTTAGCGGCTTGAAAACGCCGTCCTCGTAAATTGCCTCTATTACTTCTCCCATATCTTACACCCGCCATGTATCCGCATATTAACCTTTTACAAGATTACACCGCGTATGCTTCTTCTGCATTTCCCCTTATATACTTCCACCATCGCTGGACTTACAAATGGATCGAAGGGTCATAAAGTTT
>WANG01000087.1 GCA_015521945.1 Candidatus Hydrothermarchaeota archaeon | reverse complement strand
GAGCGTTAGTCGTGCAGGCGTATCATCCGGTGAAATTTTATATACAAATACTTCCCATCGGTAGTGTGGTGGTGTTCCGGGATGCCAGCGCCGGAGTTGGTTGTAGGGCTTGCAGGGCGAATCGGCTCAGGAAAGTCGGTGGCGGGCAGGTACATAGCGAGGAAGTACCGTGGTGAGATATTCAGGTTCTCGGACGTGCTCTCGGACATACTGAACAGGCTGAGCCTTGAGTGCTCCAGGGACAACTACATCAGCCTGGGGAGCGCCCTGAGGGGCAGCTTCGGGAACGGGGTGATCGCCCAGGCGCTAAAGCTGGACATCCTGCGGAGCGGTGCAAGGGTGGCGGTGGTGGACGGGGTGAGGTACCCGGAGGAGGCTGAGATGGTCAGGAGCTTTGAGAAGAGCGTTATCATTTACATTCACGCTGACGAGAGGGTGAGGTACGAGAGGACGAGAGCGAGGGGGGAGAAGGCGGAGGGCGGGGAGAGCTACGAGCAGTTTCTCGCGCATGACTCTGCCGAGACCGAGAGGCTCATAGAAGAGGTAAGGAAGATGGCGGACTTTGTGATAGACAACTCGGGGAGCGTTGAGGAGCTCTACGCCAAGCTGGACGAGATGATGAGAGCCAGGCTTTAAAACCTCCCTGCGGCAGCATTCAGAGAAGGCTATACCCCGCGCCTGCTCTTCAGTAAGCTCCTACTCCGCCTGCACCTCCGCCCGCTCCCCTATCCTGCGCATTATAGCCTCGTGCAGCTCCAGCAGGCGGCGCTTCCTGTCCTCCATGAAAATCACATCAGCCTCCCCCAGGATTATCAAGCTATGGGCGAAAGGCGAGGCTATGGGGGTGTCCACAACCTCCACCCTCAGCCTTCCCTCCCTGAGCCACCCCAGCACCTTCTCCGCCCTTGCGATGTCCATAACATCCTCCAGGATTTCCCTGTAGGTCTCCCGAATCACGGGAAACTCAGGGTCAACCTCCTCCACCGCGTTCAGCAGGGACTGGGAGCTGAGCTGCTGCCTGCTGACGCTTATCTTGTACCCCCTGTAGTTGCGCAGCACCAGAAAGCTGCGGGCGGCGCAGTGCCTGAACCTGCGCTTCATGAGCTCCGTTCTCCTGATGCTCCTCTTCAGCAGCTCCTCCAGGTTGCACGCCTTCAGCCTTTCCAGGAGCCCCTGCACATCAACCCTCCTGCGCTCCGGCACCAGGAGGGCAAACCCGTTGTCCCCGACCATGACGGCAACGCTGTGGGACAGCATATCGCTCAGCAGCACCGCCGCCGCACGTGAGAGGGCATCATTCACCCTCCTGCCGAAGAGCGCATGGAAAACCACGAACCTCCTGCCCTCTAAGTCCTTGGTAACCTCCACCTGCAGCTCCCCGTAGCCGGGTATCCTTGAGTAGAGGAACTGCTCCCTGAAGTACTCGTAGATGGAGCTCGCAGAGTTGGCATCCACGGGGTAGTTCTCCTCTATCCACGCCGTGATGCTCTCCCTTCGCTCCCCCCGCTCCATCATCTCCCGCAGGGCGCTTCTGAACCTCTGCACCTCAAGCGCCAGGTCAAAGCTCAGGGGGAGCATCTCCGAGAACCAGGCGGGAATGGTTGGGGCAGCGTCCTTCCCAACCCTCTCAACGTAGCACCGCATCCCGCGGGAGTACCTGAACCTGTACAGCCTGCCCCCCAGCACGAATATATCCCCCCTCCTCAGGCGCTCCAGGAAGCCCTCCTCTATCCCGCCCACGTACCGCTTCTCCGGCAGCAGGTAAACGTCCACCTTGACCTCATCGGGAATCGCACCCAGGTTGAGGTAGTATATAATCCTGGTGTACTTCCCCCGCCTGCCGAACTCCATGGTGTCCTCATCAAACCACACCTTGCCGTACACCCTGCGGTCCTCCAGCTCCGCATAGTGACCCGCGAGGTAGCGGAGGAGGGAGATGAAGCTCTCCCTGCTCAGACCGCGGTAGCAGTAGCTCCTGCGCACCACCCTGAGAGCCTCCTCCACCTTCCAGCGCCTCTCCAGAGCCATCCCCACTAAGTGCTGCGCCAGTATGTCAAGGCAGTTCCTGGGTATGAGAATCTCGTCCAGACGGCGCTCCCTTGCGCAGCGCAGCATCACGGCGCACTCCACCAAGTCGTCCCTGTCCAGGGCGATTATCCTCCCCTTCGCCACATCGCGGAAGCGGTGCCCGCTTCTTCCAATTCGCTGCACCGCCCTGGTAACGCTCTTCGGCGAGCCGATCTGCACCACCAGGTCAATGTAGCCTATGTCTATGCCCAGCTCCAAGGAGGTGGAGCAGACCACCGCCCTGAGCTCACCCCGCTTCAGCCTGTCCTCCACATCCAAGCGAATCTCCCGCGAGAGGGAGCCGTGGTGCGCCCCTATGGTCTCATCGGTGTACTTCTCCGGCCAGCGGGTCTTGAGCTGGTACACCACCCTCTCGGTGCCCGAGCGCGTGTTGGTGAAAACCAGGGTGGTGGTGTGCTCAGAAATCAGCCTGTCAAGAAGCTCGTACATGGCGGTGTTCACCTGCTCAGCCGAGGCGTGCACGATATCCCTGAGGGGGCACACCACCTTCAGGTCGTACTCCTTGTACCAGCTCACATCCACTATCTTGCAGCTCCTCGGGCTTCCGTCGTCCCGGTACCCCACAAGGTACTTCGCCGCCTCCTCAAGCGGGTGCAGGGTCGCTCCCAGGCCTATGCGCTGGAACTCCCTGCCCACAACCTCCCGCAGCCTCTCAAGGCTCAGGGAGAGGTGCACCCCCCGCTTGTTGTTAGCCAGCTCGTGGATTTCGTCAATCACCACCCAGCGGAGGGTGCGCAGGCGCTCCACGAACTTCGGGGCGTTCAGGAGCACAGCCAAGCTCTCGGGGGTGGTTATCAGGATGTGGGGCGGGGTGCGCAGCTGGCGCTGCTTCTCGCTCGCTGAGACGTCACCCGTGCGCACGGCGATGCGCACCTCGGGCAGCTCAATCCCCCTCTCCTTGGCTATCTCACGGATTTCGCGGAGGGGCACGAGGAGGTTCTTCTTCACGTCGTTGTCAAGGGCTTTGAGGGGTGAGACGTAGATGCAGTAAACACCATCCCTGAGGCTGCCCTCCTCACCCATCTTGAAGAGCTCGCTGAGTATCGCCATGAAGCCCGCCAGGGTCTTGCCCGAGCCCGTGGGGGCGGTTATTATCACGTTCTCCCCCCGGGATATCAGCCTGAAGGAGAACCTCTGCGGCGGGGTGAGCTCTGAGAAGGTGCGCTCAAACCACTCCCGCACGTAGTGCTCCAGGCATCCCAGGCTCTCCTCCTCGGAGAAGGGCTCCCGCACGAACTCTATGCCCATGGCATCTCAGCCCCCGGTAACCACTTAAAACTTAGGGCACCACTTCGCAGTCGTTGTTTACCTCCGGGTACCTGAAGACCCCCTCCTCAACCACCCCTCTCTCAACGAGCTCCCTGAGCTCGGGCAGAGCCCTCTCCAGCTCCCCCACCAGGTGCCGCACGGTGGAGCATATCATCCCATACCCCCTCTCCCCCACCCACTCCTTAGCGAGGTTTATGAAGAGGCACCTGCCCCCGCACACCCACAGGAGCTCGCAGGAGGCGCAGGGGTCTCTGAGGGAGGCGGTGTTCCTGAGCTCTGAGGGGGAGGAGGTGCGTATGCTCCCGATGCGCATGAATTCGTACTCTGGAGTTACGGGGCAGAAGGTTATGTCCCCGCTCGGGGAGATGGAGAAGGACTCGTACCCGGCTCCGCAGCGCAGCCCCGCTGGCCTGCGGGTGAGCAGGGTTCCGGTTATGCCCAGGAAGGGCACGAGCCCCATGACCTCCCCCTCACCCATGCGCTCCACCCACACCCTCACGAGGGTGGATATGCCGGCGTTGTACTCCCGCAGCCACCTCCGTGCGGCGTCGCTTCCACCGTCCCAGAAGAGCTCAAAGTCAAGCTGCCAGTGCACGTGGTCAAAGATGCCCAGCTCCCAGAGGTGCAGCACGTCCTCCACTATGCTGGTGCGCAGGGATGCAACCATCCTGGCTATCAGGTCCCCGTGGAAGTGCCTCCTCACCCGCCTCACGCTGGAAACCACCCTCCTGTAAACCCCCCTGCCCCTGTAGGCGTCGGTGACCTCGGGGCGCCCGTCTATGGATACGAGTATGGTGTGGAACCTGCGCAGGTAGCTCGGCTTAACCCTGTGGAGGAGCATGCCGTTGGTGTGCAGCATGTAGGTGGCGGGAATTTCGTCCATTATCCTCTCCATCAGCTCCATGCGCAGCAGGGGCTCGCCCCCGTAGAACACCAGCACGGGCTCAGGGTCGGCTGCCAAGAAGGTGCGCAGCTCCTCCACCGAGTACTCCACCTCGGGGTGCTTAGCCTCCTCTCTGGTGCCCCCGCAGTAGGTGCACGCGAGATTGCACCTCTGGGTCAGCAGGAGGTGGTAGTGCATCACCTCCCTAACTCAAGCCGCGCCTCGGTAAAATTGTAATAATGTTGGACAACGCCACTCAGGCTTACCTGCTTGGAGGTCTTCTCCCGGAGATGCCAGGATGGGTCGCAGGTATCCCGACAGAAAGGGGCGGTTCGGAAGGTTTGGCGGCAGGTACGCGCCCGAGATTCTGATGCCCGCCATAGAGGAGCTGGAGAGGGCTTACCTCAGGCTGAGGCGGGAGCCGGGCTTCAGGAGGGAGCTGAACTACTACCTGCGGGAGTACGCCGGCAGACCGACCCCGCTGACCTACTGCGCCAACATGAGCGACGAGCTCGGGTTCAAGGTTTACCTAAAGCGCGAGGACCTGGCGCACACGGGGGCGCACAAGATAAACAACACCTTAGGGCAGGCGCTCCTCGCCAAGAGGATGGGCAAGCGCAGGGTGATAGCCGAAACTGGGGCGGGGCAGCACGGGGTTGCCACAGCCACCGCCGCGGCGGTGCTCGGGCTGAAGTGCGAGATATACATGGGCACCGAGGACATGGAGAGGCAGAGGATAAACGTGTTCAGGATGCGCCTGCTGGGGGCGAAGGTTCACCCCGTAAGCTCTGGCTCAAGGACCCTGAAGGACGCCATAAACGAAGCCTTCAGGGACTGGCTTTCCACGGTGGAGCACACCAACTACATCTTCGGCTCGGTTCTCGGACCCCACCCCTACCCCATGATGGTGCGTGACTTCCAGAGCG
>WANG01000086.1 GCA_015521945.1 Candidatus Hydrothermarchaeota archaeon | reverse complement strand
TTGTGAGATGTATTAAAGGGGTGGCATTCAGCACCAGCTTCATTCTCTCAGGCCCGCTTTTATATCTTCTATCACATCTTCAGCACTCACAGGCAGAGAAACCCCTTTTGTTTCAAGGATGTCAAGCATCTCCCAGAGCGAGACCCCTGCTATGGATGATGCCTTCCACAGGGTCACCTTTCCCTCCCCGAGGAGCCTCAGGGCAATCTCTATCTTCCACTCTTTCAGCCCCTTCTCCACCACCTTCCTCAGCGCCGTGGAGCGGTCAAGACCCTCTACCTCCGCCACCTTCTCAATCTCCCTCTTCACCTCCTCGGGAATCCTCACAGACACGCTTTCCATACCCGCGTATGCAAATGTAACATTTGAAAATGGTGCATCCCTTTGGCTAAAGCCAGAAGGTGAGAGCAGCTACAGGGCGGTCTCTGGACGGGAGCCTCATCGGGCAGTACAAGGAGAACCTTGCCACTCCACTAAGCGAATACCTTATGATGCACAACCTGAGCAAATATCAGTTAACTCGGTGGATATTTAGGCATTTTGCGTTATATCTCCGATAAACTCACAGCCTTTTAAACTCCTCACCATCCCTTCCCATCAGCCACTCAGAGCCCCTACCTGCCCTTACATCTCATCCATCTCGTAGTCCTCCCACTCCCTCACTCCAAGAGCAATCTCCAGCTCCTGGGGGGTCAGCATCGGCTTTGGGAACCTGCTCCCCTCCTCAATGGGCACCCTCGGGCAGGCGGTGCACACGAAGGCATCAAGATGCCTGAAGCTCCACATGCTCTCAGGCGAAATCTCGCTCATGTGCAGCAGGTACCCCTCGCACCCCATCCCCTCAAGCATCCCCTTCAGTCTCAGCCCCAGGGGGAGCCTCCTCTGACCGGGCTTCTCCCCCAGGACAATCCCGAACCTCCTCCCCCCCTTAGCCCTGGCGATAGCCCCCCACCTCTGCCTCAGGAAGCGCTCCTTCTTCTGCTCAAGCTCCCTCACCTCCCCGGTGAGGATATCAAAAGCAACAACCCTCCTCCCGGTCGCAAGCGCCACACCTAAGGGATGGAAGTCCCCGCTGCCGATGTACGCGAAGCACTCCACCCTCTCCGCCACCTGCTTCGCGCACCTGAAGGAGCACCCCAGCACCTGTCCGGGGTACCTCACCCTCCCCTCCGGCATCCCCACCATCACCTCAAACCCCCTGCGCTGCAGCACCTCCCTCACCTCCTCTAAGGCATGAACGTGCTGCACAGTAGTAACCAGCCCCACCCTCCTGTCCAGCACATCCAGGTTCTCCTCCAGCACCTCCAGGGGGGTGGGCAGCCTCACCTCAAAGTAGTGCACGGGTATGGCGGTTCTCTTCAGCATGGGCGCATGCCCGAAGTGGAACACCGCCTCCGCCCCGAGGGCAGCAGCTTGAGCATCAGCGGTATCGCAGGCACCGTAGCAGGGTGCAGCCGAGAGCATCACCACCGCACCCGTGAGCCTCTCCACCTCCCTCGCGAGCTCCATCCCCTGCTCCTTCAGCCCCTCCGGGAACTGGAAGCTAACCTTAGAATACCCCCTCTCCCTTATAACCCTGGCAACGCGCTCAGCCTCAAGCCCGTACATGCTAAAGCTCCAGCCAGCCCCTCTTCTTCCTCTGGCGCTGCTGCTGCACCTCCGTGGTTCTCATCACCACCTTGCTCTCCAGCAGCTCCACCGCGCGCTCGGGGCTGCGATAGTACATCTGCACTATCTGGTGTATATCCCTCATCCTGAGCTTCTTCTTCCTCATCACCTCCAGCAGCGCCTCTCTGTTCTTCAGCTCCTCCCCGATCTCCCTGGGGGTGAGCCCCGTCATCCCCGAGAGCTCCTGCATGTACCTTCCGTTCACCAGCACCTCCTCAACCCTGCAGCTCTTGGCGTTGTACCTGAACAGGGTATTGGTGAGCACGTTCTCCCCCTCGGTCCCAGAGACCTCAAGCACCTCAAAAACGTATCGCTTCAGGGTTCTGCCCTCCATCTGCCTCCGCTGTGCAATTATGATATCAAGGGCTGGAATCATTATCTTCGGCACGTTCATCGGGTGGCTTGTTAGCCTCAGCAGCGTCTCCTTTGCCGAGTTGGCATGCAGGGTTGCCATGCACCCGTCATGCCCCGTGTTCATGGCGGTGAACAGGGTAAGCGCCTCCTCGCCCCTCACCTCACCCACTATTATCCTGTCGGGGCGCATCCTGAGGGCGTTCTTCAGCAGGTCGTCCATTGTTATCTCGTTGTCCTCCCCGTAGGGCGGTCTGGTTTCCATGGGTATCCAGTGGGTGTGCATCAGGGATATCTCCAGCACGTCCTCTATGCTTATTATCCTCTCATTCTCCGGGAGGAAGGCAGAGAGGGCGTTCAGGGTTGTTGTCTTGCCGCTCGCGGTACCCCCTATGACCAGGAGGTTCGCCGGCTTCGTCTTCATCCCCTCCACCGCCAGCCACAGGTAGGCAGCCAGGCTGGTGGTCATGGTTCCGAACCTTATCAGGTCCAGGATGGTCAGGGGCTCGCGCCTGAACTTGCGTATTGTCAGGGTGGAGCCTCTGGGCGAGACCTCTGGCAGGGTGGCATTGACCCTTGAGCCGTCAGGAAGGCGGGCATCCAGCAGGGGTGAGCGGGCGTCCACGACCCTGCCGTTGTACCTGGCTATGCGCTGGATTATGTCCCTGACCTCCCTGTCGCTCAGGTATATGTCCGTCTCCTTCATCCCCGCTATCCTGTCAAAGATGTACACCGGCAGCCCCTGCCCAACCACCATTATCTCCTCAAGGTTGTCGTCCATCAGGAGGGGCGTCAGCTTCCCCAGGCTAAGGTAGTTGTACACGTAGCACTTCACCGCCTCCACCGGTGCATCCCTGACCTCAATGGATATCCTCTGGATAACCCTCTTTATCTCGCCCGCGTCTGTAATCAGCACCCCCCTGTAGCGGTCGCCCACAAGGCGGTGGATGCGCTTTACCTCCTCCTCAAAGGCATCGCAGTCTATGCTATCGGAGCGGTAGGCGCGGTAGCCCGTGTACCCCTGCTCCACATCCTCAAGCTCCACCTTCACCACCCGCGCCCACGAACTGCGCCACGAGCGCTTCAAGCTGTATGAGCTCGCTTGCGCCCTCCTTAATCCTGAAGTCGTACTCCCCTATGGTGTCAACCAGCTCCACCTTCTTCCTCTCGGATATGGGCAGGTTGAAGGTCTCGCGGTGAATCTGAGCAACCACATCCTCTCCGCTCATCCCGTAGGTTATCATGAGCTCCCTCAGCTTCTCACGGGCGCTCAGGAAGTCGCCCTTCATCGCCATCAGCAGAATCTCCCTTATCTCCTGGGGTCTCGCCCTCCCCACCACCCGGTGCACCAGGTCTGCGTCAATCTCCTTCCCGTAGGCGGCGCAGGACTGCAGCACGTTTATCGCCTTCCTCAGGTCCCCCTCGCAGGAGTAGATTATCGCCTCAACACCGTCCTTGGTCACATCCAGCCCCTCCTTCATGGCTATCCTGCGCAGCACCCTGGTGATGTCCTCATCCTTCAGCGGCCTGAACCTGAAGAGGGCGCACCTTGACTGGATGGGCTCAATTATCTTGCTGGAGTAGTTGCAGCTCAGGATAAACCTGCAGGTTGTGGTGTACATCTCCATGGTTCTCCTGAGGGCGTGCTGGGCATCCTTGGTCAGGGCGTCCGCCTCGTCAAGGAAGATTATCTTGAAGCTGTCTCCTATCGCCTTTGTGCGGGCGAAGTTCTTTATCTTCCCCCTCACCACATCTATGCCCCGCTCATCGCTTGCGTTCAGCTCCAGAAAGTTTGCCTTCCACCTGCTTCCGAACATCTCCTTTGCGAGGGCAAGGGCGGCGGTGGTTTTACCGGTGCCCGGGGGTCCCGCGAAGAGCAGGTTGGGCATGTTCCCTGACTCCACGTAGCCCCTGAGCCTCGCCACCACTTCCTCCTGCCCCACCATGTCCTCAAGCCTCTCAGGGCGGTACTTCTCCACCCACACCGCTTCTGGCATGCATGCACCCCTTATTTATACACTGTGCGTTGATAATATTATCATGCGCCTGGGTATATTAATCTTGGGGACGCTCCTGCTGCTCCCGCAGGTGGCGGGTGCCCAGCCCCTTGTTCTGGTGGGGGAAATTACGGGGGTAATTGACCCCGTGAACGCTGAGTACACCGCCAGGGTTATAGCTCTCGCGGAGGCGCAGGGGGCGGAGGCGGTGGTGTTCAGGATTGACACCCCGGGTGGGCTTGACGCCAGCATGCGCAGTATAGTGCAGAGCATCCTTGACTCCCCTGTGCCCGTGGTGGTTTACGTTTACCCCAGGGGCTCCCGTGCAGCCTCCGCCGGCAGCTTCATCTTAGTCTCAGCCCACGTGGCAGCCATGGCACCTGGCACAGCCACTGGCGCCGCTCACCCAGTCTCCATGGGCTCTGGAGAGGTCAGCGAGAAGGTGGTCCAGGATGCCGCAGCCTACATGCGCAGTCTGGCGCAGCTCAGGGGCAGGAACGTGAGCGTTGCCGAGAGCTTCGTAATCCGGAGCGTCTCCCTCTCCGCCGTGGAGGCGAAGCGGGCGGGCATAGTGGACGTGGTTGCGGACGGGTATGGGGAGCTGCTGGAGGAGATTGACGGCATGGAGGTTGAGACCGCCTCGGGCAGGAGGGTGCTCAGCACCGCAGGCGCTGCCATGCGCCAGGTACCGATGAGCACCCGCGACAGGCTGCTGCACAGGCTCAGCGACCCCAACATCGCCTACCTGCTCTTCCTCATCGGCATGTACGGCATAATCCTGGAGCTCTCAAATCCCGGAGCCATCCTTCCCGGAGTTGTCGGCACCATCTCCCTTCTCCTCGCCCTCTGGAGCTTTCAGGCGCTCAGCATGAGCCTCGCCGGAATCGCCCTGATTCTGCTTGCCATGCTCCTCCTGATAGCCGAGCTCAAGGTGCAGAGCAGCGGGGTTCTGACAGCGGGAGGAATCGCAGCCTTCCTGCTGGGCTCTCTGATGCTCTCAAACCCCGAGGTTGAGCCGTATATCGCCATCTCCCTGAAGCTGATAGCCTCAGCCACCGCCTTCACGGCTCTCTTCTTCATAGGGGTGCTCCTGCTGGTGGTGAAGGCGATGCGCAGGAAGCCGGTTACGGGTGCCGAGGGCATGCTGGGGCTGGTGGGGGTGGCAAGGAGCGAGCTCTCCCCCGAGGGGTACGTGCACGTGCACGGTGAGCTCTGGCGGGCTGTAGCGAGGCACGGAAGGATAGAGAAGGGCAGAAAGGTTAAAGTAGTGGGAGTTAGAGACCTCACCTTAGAGGTAGAGGAGGTGAAGGAATGAACGGCGGTGCATACCTGATTCCCGCGGCGATAATTGCGCTGATCTTCCTCACGAGCGCCATTCGTGTTGTGCGGGAGTACGAGAGGGGGGTGGTCTTCAGGCTGGGCAGGCTGATAGGTGCCAAGGGTCCCGGGATAATGTTCCTAATACCCTTCGTTGACCGCATGGTGAAGGTTGACCTGCGCACGGTTACCCTTGACGTGCCCTCCCAGGAGATAATCACCAGGGACAACGTTACCGTTCGGGTAAACGCCGTGGTGTACTTCAGAATCATAGACCCCGAGAAGGCGATAGTGGAGGTGGAGAACTACTTGGCGGCGACCTCAATGATTGCCCAGACCACGCTGCGCAGCATCATCGGCATGGCGGAGCTGGACGAGCTGCTTGCTGAGCGGGAGAAGCTCAACGAGAAGCTGCAGGAGGTTATAGACCAGCAGACGGACCCCTGGGGGGTTAAGGTAACGGCGGTGGAGATAAAGGACGTGGAGATACCCCAGAGCATGCAGCGCGCCATGGCAGCGCAGGCTGAGGCAGAGCGCGAGAGGAGGGCGAAGGTGATTTCCGCCCAGGGCGAGTTTCAGGCGTCCCAGAAGCTCGCTGAGGCTGCCAGGATAATGGCGAGGGAGCCGGGAGCGATGCAGCTGCGCTTCCTCCAGACGGTGCGGGAAGCCACGAGCGAGAAGGCGAGCGTGCTGGTTCTCCCCGTGCCCATAGAGCTGCTGGAGTTCTTCGTCAGGAAGCGGGAGGAGAAGGGGAAGGAGCAGCCCTGAGGGTGCGCAGGGTGTAGGCGACGCTCCCCAGCAGCAGCAGCAGGTTTCCAGCCAGCAGGGCTCTTACCAGCGCCAGGGGGCTGGAGCTGGAGAGCATCAGCAGCGCCACCTCAAGCAGGGTGAAGCCCAGCATCACCCCCGCGTACCCCATGTTCTTGACCGCCAGGTGGTACTGCATCAGCACGGAGCTCAGGGAGAAGAAGAGCATGGCAAAGCCGTAGGGGGCAACCAGGGGCATGGCCTCCGCGAACCCCGAGCCGAAGACGCTCAGCACAGCGCTTGGGAAGAGCAGGTAGGTGAGCGCCACCCCTCCGGACAGCACCCCCGTGTACGCCAAGGCGCGGAGCAGTATCCCCCCGGCGCTTCTCCCTTTGACGTGCGCCTCTGCTATCATGGGGAACATCACCGCGTAGATGGCGGAGGGGAAGAAGAAGGTTATTTTGCCCAGCACGCTCGCGGAGGTGTACAGCCCCGCCTCCTTCGCCGAGAAGAAGTACTTCGCCAGCACCACGTCCAGGTTTGCGGGAACCGAGAAGCACACCATGGCTACAAGCACGGGGAGGGAGTAGGTGTAGAAGGAGGTGAAGCTGAAGCTCCCGGAGGTGCCCCTGAGGTGCTCCCTCAGCAGCACCAGCCCCGCCACTAAGGGCACCACCTGCCCGAAGACCACCCCCGCAAGGGCACCCGTGACCCCCGCCCCGAGCATGACTAAGGGAATGCCCGTGGCGAACCTCCCGGCGGAGCTTGAGATGAGCAGCGCCGAGAGGGCACCGAAGCGCTGCAGCCCCCTTAGGGAGCCCTCGGTTATGGGTCTGAGCCACACCAGGAAGAGCATGAGCGCCAGCACCAGCACGGGCTCCTTCTGGGATATCTTCAGCATCCTCGTCAGGGGACCGAGCAGGAGCAGGGTAGCAGCGGCGCTCAGGCTGCCCATCACCACCATCCTCTTTATGCCGCCCCGCAGGAAGCCTCCCAGAGCGTGCCCCTTCGCCACCAGCTCGGCTGCAAACCTGGCGGCTGAGGTGTTCAGGGTCTGGGCTATGATGGTGGTCATGTAGAAGATGGCGAAGAGCGCCCCGAAGACACCGTACTGCTCCGGTCCCAGAGCCCTGCCCATGTAAACCTGATACACGTAGTTCAGCACCCCCGAGAGGGTGGTGCCTATGAACATCACGCTGCCGTGCCTGAAAAGCCTGTCCCTCAGCAGGAAGCGCATCACCCTACGCCTGCCCTACCTGCTGGAGCCGTACTTCTGCCTCGCCCTGGCGAGCCTGAAGCGGCAGTACTTTGCCACGTCCCTCGCCGACACCATGCCCACTATCTCACCGTTCTCAATCACGGGCAGCCTGCGCACGGGGTAGAGGTTGAAGAGCTCGCTCGCCTTGCTCAGGGGGGCGGAGGCGTCTATGGTCACCTTGAGCTCGGTCATGACCTCGCTGACCCGCACCTCCCTGAAGCGCAGCCCCCTTGCAACCACCTTGGTCACGATGTCCCTCTCGGTGAGTATGCCCCACTGCGCCTCCCCCAGCTTCACCAGCACCGAGCCTATGTTCTTCTCCTTCATCACCTTAGCAGCCTCAAGCACCGATGCCTGGGGGTCAACAACGGTGATTCCGTGCATTATGTCCCGCACCTGCATCCCCACCACCTCAGCACAGCTCGTGGTCTATTGAGTCTGTGGGGCAAACCTCAACGCATGAGCAGCACTCTATGCACTCCTCGGGGCTGGCGGCGTAGCTCTTTCCGTCCTGGATAACGTACACATGGGCGGGGCAGATGTCGGCGCACTCCCCGCATCCCACGCAGGTGTCCCTGTTCACCACTATCCGTGGCATGCGTGCACCTCAGAAGGTCGTGAGCTCACCCTTTATGAAGAGCTCCGTGATTCTGCGTATATTCGCCAGGTTCTCGTCAACAATGCTGTAAACGTCGCTCTGGATGCTGCTGAGGGAGGCACCCTCCTCCAGGATGAGCTGAACGCTTGCGGCGCGGGGCTGGTCAATGGGTCTGCCTATCTGGGAGAGCAGGCGCACGTACACCTCACGCACCCCCTGCACCTCCTCAGCCACCTGGCTGGCTATCCTGGGTGCCAGGAGGTTGTATATCTTCCCCACGTGGTTCACGGGGTTCTTGCCCGCCGCAGCCTCCATGCTCATGTGCCTGTTGGGGGTTATCAGCCCGTTCACCCTGTTGCCCCTGCCCACGCTGCCGTCGTCTCCCATCTCCGCGGACGTTCCCGTGGCTGTCAGGTACACCGCCTTGCGCTCGTAGTCGTCGCCCGTGTTCAGGTTCACCTCCACCTCCCTCTCGGTTATGCCCGAGGCTATCCTCTCCACCTCCTCCTTTATGTCGTCAATCACGCTCACGTAGTGGTCAATGTCTGGAATCCTGCTGGCTATCATGGCAACGGAGATGGTGAGCACTATCCTGTCGCCCTCCCTGAGGCCCATAACCTTTATGTCCTCCCCGCTCTCCGGGTAGCGCTCCTTGAAGGCGTCGCTGTTGAGCTCCCGCTCCACGGTGTAGCAGAGCTTCTCAACGTCGCTCAGGGGTGCAAACCCCACCCCGAAGGAGGTGTCGTTGGCGAGGGGCATCTCCTTTGAGCGGGTGAACACGTCTATGAGGTCGGTGCTCCCCTGACCTATGCGCGAGTCTATTATCACGTCACCCTCAACGTTGATGTTCCTCAGGGTTCTGCCCAGGTACTCCCTTGCCGCCTTCATGGCTATCCTGTGCACCGGGACCACCCTGTCCCCTGCTATCATCGTAGCCCTGCCCGAGAGCAGCACGTATATGGGCTTTACAACCTCGCCCCTTCCGAAGTCAACCTCTGCCCTGCCACCGACGACCTCCACCTGGTCGGTGTTGTGGTGAAGCACCACCCCGAACTCCTTCATGTACGCCCTGCAGAGCTCCCTGCTGATGGCATCCGCCATGCCGTCTGCCAGACTGTCGGGGTGTCCCACGCCCTTGCGCTCAACCAGCTCAATCTGCTGTTCCTCAACGGGAGTGCGGGTCACCTGCTCAACATAAATCTTCCTGCTCATGTGCATCTCCTCACCTACCTTAATTGAGCGAGGGCATAAAAATATATTGCCGTGCGGTGATGTGTTACTCCGGAGTTGCGAGCATGGGGCGTGCGGTGCTTCGGCGGGCGATGCTTGGTGCAGCGCTTATGCTTCTGCTGATACCGCTGGCTAACGCCCAGGTTTTCAGCGCCGAGTGCGTTGAGACCTTCTCCTCACCTGAGAACTCCCTCCCAGCCCTGCTTAGCTTCATAGACTCCGCCTCGGAGAGCCTGTACATAAACGTTTACACCTTCACCAGCGGCACCATAGCCTCAGCTGTGGCAGAGAAGGCGAGGGAGGGGGTGGATGTCAGGATAATCGTGGAGGAGTCGCCGGTGGGGGGCATGCCCGCCGGGGAGATGCAGCTCCTGAAGGCGCTCAGGGCGGCGGGTGCGGAGGTGTACCTCTACTCCGGAAGGCTGAGGTACAACCACGCCAAGTACGCCATAGCCGACGGGAGCAGGGTGCTGGTCACCACCGAGAACTTCGGGGAGCACGGGTTTCCGGAGCGGGGGCAGGGAAACCGCGGCTGGGGGGTGGTGGTGCACAGCAGGGAGCTTGCCGGCTACATGCGTGAGGTTTTCATGGAGGACATGAGGCAGAGCAGGAGGCTGGAGGAGGGGCTGGAGTACTACACCTTCAGACAGGTGCCCGAGGTTGAGGTGGGGTGGGGGGTGTACTGCTACCCCGGGCTTGAGGTTGAGCCAGTGGTTGCTCCCGATAATGCCGTCGCCAGAATCACGGAGCTGCTGAGGAGCGCCAACTCAACCCTGTACGTGCAGCAGTTCTACATCTACACCTACTGGGGGAGCAGGAGCGCCTCACCCGAAGAGGCACCGAACCCCTTCCTTGAGGAGGCGGTTGCCGCGGCGAGACGGGGTGTGGAGGTGAAGGTGCTGCTTGACAGCACCTGGTACAACACCAGGAGGGACAACCCCAGGAGCAACCTGAGGACCGCCAGCTACGTGAACGGCATTGCGAGGGAGGAGGGGCTCCCCCTTGAGGCGAGGCTGGCGCTGCCCTATGAGGATAACAGTATAAGGCTCTACCACACCAAGGGGGTGGTGGTTGACGGCAGGGTTGTGCTGGTGTCCAGCGTCAACTGGAACGAGAACTCGCCGAAGAGGAACAGGGAGGTGGGGGTTGTGGTGTACTCCCCCTCACCCTCAGAGGCTGCCAGGAGGCTGGAGCTCGGAACGGCTCTGAGGCTGCTGCGGGGGGAGAATCCGGCGATGTACTTCCAGGGCGTGTTTTTGCAGGACTGGAAGAGGAGCGGGGGTGAGGGTGGAGCCTCCCTGGCAACTCCCGCAGGGGTGCTCTTAGTTTTGGCGGTGGCTGCCTTTCTCACCTTCCTCAGGCTCCGCCGGCGCTGAGCACCTGCTGGAGGAAGCCAGCGAGCCGCTGGTTGTTCATGAGCTCCCTGAGGAACTCGGAGGGGCGGTCGGTGTCGGGAAAGCGCACCATTATGGCGGGGAGGTCCTCGTCTATGGCGAGCCTGAAGAGGCGGTCAATTTCCCTGTCGCCGAGGCTGAGCATCAGCTCCCTCAGGAGGGCGTGCGCCTCAAGCTCCCTCAGGAGCTCCTCCCGCCACCTGCGCTCGTAGCTTTCCCTGAAGAAGGAGGCGCTGAAGTCCTCTTCCTCAAGAGCCCTGATTGCAGCCTCTGCGGCGAGCCTTGCGGAGATTCCTCCGGTTATAACACCGCCCCCGGTGCTCGCCTTGACGAAGCTCCCCGCATCTCCCGCGAGAAGCACCCTGTCCCCGCAGGTGGCCCGGGGGAGGCTCACGGGTATGCATCCCCTGTGCAGGGCTATGCACCTTCCCGGGTTGAGGTGCCTCACCGCCGGGTGGTGCTCAAGGAAGTGGCGCAGGTAGCTCAGGGGGGTCCTCCTGACGCCGCTTACTCCCACGCCTGCCAGCAGGTTGTCGCCCTTGGGCAGGACCCATGCGTAGAAGCCGGGTGCCCACTCCCTGCCGAAGAAGAGGTCTGCGATGTCCTCCTCC
>WANG01000085.1 GCA_015521945.1 Candidatus Hydrothermarchaeota archaeon | reverse complement strand
GGATGCTGGTGGAGCGCACCATGAGCGAGGTCACCGTAGCCGCTAAGGAGAAGGCGCTGAGAGACTCCATTGAGAGGTGCATGGATGCCCTGCGGAGGTGCAGGGATGAACATAAAAGTATATAAACGAACGCTGCGTGATATGTTCTATCACACTCTGTACCGGCAGGGAGAAGATGAGCCAGAAGAAGGTGCTGGTGGTTGAGGACGACGACTCTGTGAGGGAGATATACTCCAGGATGCTCAGGGACAGGTACCGGGTGATTGAAGCCAGGGACGGGAGCGAGGCTGTGGAGATGTACAGGAAGGAGAAGCCTGACCTGGTGCTGGTGGACATCAACCTGCCCCTGAAGACTGGGGGGAGGGTGATAAGCGAGATAAAGGAGCAGGACCCAGAAGCCAAGATAATAGCGGTTACCGCCTACGCCTACACCAAGGAGGAGCTGGGAGTGGAGGTGCTCAGGAAGGGGTTCAGCAAGAAGGTGCTCCTTGCAAAGGTGGGCAGCATGCTGGGGGAGTGAAAAAGTTTTTGTATGTTAGGCTGAAGGATAACCCAGAGGTTTTTGAGGATGGAAGTCTGGGAGCTTGTGGAAGACCTTTATCCGGGATTTGAAGGGGAGATGCGCAGGGTGGAGGAGGTTCTGCTTGAATCCATACCGCAGAGCACTCCCGGGGAGCTCTACAGCGCATCCAGGCACCTGATAGCCGCCAAGGGAAAGAGGATAAGACCCGCCCTGGTGCTGCTGTCCTTCAGAGCCGTCAACCCCGAGGGCGAGCTGGAGGGGGTTCTGCCCATAGCGGCGGGGATTGAGCTCATCCACACCGCCACCATAATACACGACGACATAATTGACCTTGCCGTGATGAGGAGGGGGGTGGAGAGCGTCAACGCCAAGTGGGGCAACCACATCGCCCTGCTTGCGGGTGACTTAATCTTTGCCACAGCCTTCGGGCTCATAGGCTCCCACCCCATGGGGGAGCTGAGCAGGGTGGTGAGCCAGGCGTGCAGGCAGCTCGCCGAGGGTGAGGTGCTTGAGACCCTGCACACGGGCAATGCCAGCATTACCGAGGAGGTTTACTTGGAGATAGTGGAGAGGAAGACCGCGAGCCTCTTCTGGGCGTCTGCGAAGTGCGGTGCCCTCGCGGGTGGTGGCAGAAGGGAGGAGGTGGAGGCGCTGGGGAGCTTCGGGTACCTGCTGGGGATAGGCTTCCAGATGACGGATGACCTGCTGGACGTGGTGGCGGGGGAGAAGGTGCTGGGGAAGAAGGTGGGGATGGACATATCCTCGGGCAAGCCAACCTTCATGGTGCTTCACGCCCTGCGCAACACCTCGGGAGAGCGCAGGAGGGAGCTGGAGGAGATGCTTAAGAAGGGGAGCGTTGATGTTGACAGGGTGCTTGAGATTCTACAGTCTGCCGGCTCCATAGAGTACGCCAAGAGGAGGGCGGAGCACTTCATAAGGAGAGCCCTCGCGAGGCTTGACGGGATAAGGGACACCAGGGCAAAGCAGGCGCTTAGAGCCATTGCGGAGTATGCGATACTGAGGGAGTTTTAGGGGGGTAGGGGCTGCTCAAGACCCTGGTGTACCTGTGCATTGGGGTTGTGGCCTCAAATCTGGTGCTGGAGCTGGGGCTGGCGGGTGCCATAATGGGCGCCCTGAGGCGCTTTACTGGGTGGTTCCACCTGAGCGATGAGCTCACCTCGGGGGCGATTGCCAGGCTGTTCAGCCCCAGCGCGGGGTACGCGGTGCTGGCGGAGATGCACAGGAAGGGGAGAATGGGCACCAAGGAGGTGCTGCTCGCCACCATGCTGCCGAGCTTTCCCTACGAGCTGATAAGGGTGTTCAGGTTCTACCTGCCCGTGATGCTGCCCTTGGTGGGTGCACAGGTTGCCTTCAAGTACATAGCGATAAAGCTCGGCAGCGGACTGGTGCAGAGCACCAGCGCCCTCGCCTACGCCAGGCTATCGCTGCCGGAGGTTGAGAACCACGGCGCCGCTCCTCCCGGCGGTGGGCTCCGCACCGCCCTCAGGAACAGCCTGAGAACCCTGATGAGGGTGGTGCCCGTGTTCTTGGTGGCGTACCTCTTCGCCTCCTACCTGATAGACTCGGGGGCGATGGAGGAGATAGCCAAGTACTCGCAGCCCCTCACCTCGGCGCTCTCCCTCCCCGGCGCCTCCGCGGTGGTGATGGCAACCCAGGTGGTGAACGTGGTGGCGGGGTTTGCGATAGCAGGAGAGCTGGCGGCGAGGGGAATGCTCACGGGCAGGGAGGTGCTGATAACCCTGATTGCAGGGCTCGTGCTCTCCCTCCCCAGGATACACCTGCAGCACACCGTGCCTGCGGTGTTCTCCCTCTTCCCGAGGAGGCTTGCCACCCTGCTGGTGCTCTTCAGGATGGGTGTGGAGGCGAGCATAATGCTGGGCATCCTGATGCTCCTGCTTCATCTGCCCCCGTAGAGCACGGAGCGGGTGGGGTGCTCTTCCAGGAACTCGCCCACCAGAATCAGCGCCCTGCGCCTTATGCCCGAGCGCCTCACCTGCTCCGCGAGCTCCCCCAGGGTGCACCTGATGACCTTCTCCTCGGGGGTGCTCACGCTGTAAACCACCGCAACCGGAGTGGTGGGGGGATAGGAGCCTAAGAGCTCCCGCTGCACCGCTTCGGCGTGGGAGGCGCTCAGGAATATGACCATGCTCGCCCTGTGCCGGGCGAGCTCGGAGAGCCTCTCCCTCTCGGGCACCGGGGTTCTTCCTGGGGCTCTGGTGAGGATGAGGGTCTGGGTTATCTCGGGCAGGGTGTACTCCACGCCCAGCCTCGCGGCGGCGGCGAGGAAGGAGCTCACCCCGGGCACAACCTCAACCTCTATGCCCAGCCTCCTGAGCTCCCTCGCCTGCTCCGCCAGTGCCCCGTAGATGCTGGGGTCGCCGCTGTGCAGCCGCACAACCAGCCTGCCCCTCCTCGCGTTCTCAGCCATCAGGTGGACCAGCTCCTCAAGCTTCATGCCGAAGCTGTTGTAAACCTCAGCTCCCCTGGCAAGCTGCACCACCTCCTCGCTTACCAGGGAGCCCGCATACACCACCACATCCGCCGCCTCCAGCAGCTTCCTTGCCCTTACGGTGAGCAGCTCGGGGTCGCCCGGACCTGCACCGACGAAGTACACCTTCACTCCCTGAGCCCCCGCAGGATTATCATGGAGAGGTACTCAACCTCTCCCACCTCCCTGAGGCTCCCGCTTGTGAAGCCCCGGCTTCCGCAGCGCACCGCAACGGTGGCTTTGTGCTCAAGCCCCGCCCTGGCTATCTTCTCAGCTATCTCCTCAAAGCGCCTGGAGACCTTCATCAGCACCACGGTGTCAAAGCTTCTGACGAGGCTCTCAAGCTCCTCAACCCCGTAGGCTGCAGGAACCACCGCCAGCCTCTCGCCCCCGGAGACCAAGGGCACTCCGAGGCTTGCGGCGCAGGCGCT
>WANG01000084.1 GCA_015521945.1 Candidatus Hydrothermarchaeota archaeon | reverse complement strand
TTAACCCGTCCTCCTATTATAGATGCTGGTTCTTGGCGTTGACCTGCTGGCAGGCTCGCCAAATGCGAGAACCCAGCCCAGATACTCGGTTGCGGTGCTGGAGAACGGCAGGTTCGTCCTCAGGGAGGAGGTTACCAGGAGCAGGCTGCTGCGGCTCATAAGGGAGCTGAGGCCGGATAGGATAGCCGTGGACAACGTGCTGGAGCTCTTCCCGAAGAAGAAGATGCGCTCATTCTTCTACCTTCTTCCCCCCGGAACCCAGCTGGTACAGGTCACGGGTCCCCACGGCTCGGCGAAGCCCCTGCACGTGGTGGCTAAGAGCTACGGGGTCAAGGTTGGGAGGAGCTCAATGGAGGAAGCCGAGGCGTGTGCGATGCTTGCGGCGATGAACGTTGGGTGCACCGTTGAGCTCTTTGAGAACCGAACCAGAATCATAGTCAGCAGGGCGAGGAGCATGACGAGAGGAGGGCAGAGCAAGGACAGGTACAGGAGAAAGGTGCACGCCATGGTGGGGCTGTGCATAAGGGATATAAAGGAGAGGCTCAGGGAGCAGAATCACAGGTTCGTGCTGAGAACCGTGCGTGCGGACAGCGGGTACTCAAGGGGGGAGTTTTTGGTTTATGCTCCGCGCAGCGAGCTCTGGGGGATAAAGAGCAGGAGGGGCAGCGACGTCCAGATAAAGGTTATCCCAGTGGAGAGGAACGCCCTGAAGTACACCCCCCTCGGCACCGAGAACAGGAGCGTCATCATGGGCATAGACCCGGGAACCACCACGGCGGTTGCGGTGGTGAGCCTTGATGGGGAGCTGCTGGAGGTCACGAGCTCAAAGAACATGTCCCTGCAGGAGTGCCTGATGATTGCCGCCAGGTACAGGGACGTGGTGATGGTCGCCTCCGACGTGTCTCCGGCGCCCAGGCTGGTGGAGAGGGTTGCCTCCAAGCTGAATGCGGTGCTCTTCATCCCCCCGGCAACCATGAGCGTTGAGGAGAAGAACCGGCTGGTGGATACACGGCTGGGAAGGCACGCCTACAGGAACGCCCACGAGAGGGATGCGATAGCGGCAGCCCTGAAAGCCTACAACATGGCAAAGCCAAAGCTTGACAACATAGACCGCAGGCTGGGAAGGATGAATGCCATGCACCTGCGCGAGGAGCTCAGGAAGGCCGTGCTCAGGGGGGAGAGCCTGCACAGGGCTCTGGAGAGGAGCTTAGATGAGGAGGTGCAGGAGGAGGAGAAGCCATGTGAAGTTGAGCAGGTGCCGGATGAGCACAGGGAGGTTATCAGAGCCCTGAAGAGGGATGTTGAGATGCTCAGGAGGGTGCTGAGGGAGAAGGAGGAGGCGATAAGGCGCAGGGATGAGGTGATAGAGGAGCTCAGGATAGAGCTGAGGGAGCTGAGGGATGAGGAGCGACGTCGTGCCAGGGTGCACGAGGAGGTGCGCAGGAGGGAGCTGGCTATCGCGGAGCTCAGTAAGAAGCTGGAGGAGGCGAGGAGGGAGATATACGGGCTGAAGCGCCGGATTGAGGAGCTGGAGGCTGAGAGGAGAGCCGAGGGGTCGCCTGACAGGGTGGTCGTGAGGATACTGCCGAAGCTCAGCCGTGAGGCTGTGGGAAGGGCGGGGGAGAGGCTGAGGGGTGAGGTGGTGCTGATTGAGGATGCCAGCGGCGCAGGCAGGGCGGCTGCGGAGGAGCTGCGAGCCCTTGAGCCACTGGCGGTGATCGCTGACCTGGAGCAGATGCCCCACATGGCGAGGGAGGTGCTGCGGGAGGTGGTAGTGGTGCATCCCGAGCAGGTTGAGCTGAAGCGCTACCGCAGCTTTGCGGTGGCTGACAGGAGGGAGCTGGAGGAGGCAATTGAGCGCAGGAGGCGGGAGATGCGGGAGGAGGCGGCAGCCAGAGCGGGGGAGATGCTTGAGAGCATGCTCAGGGAGTACAGGAGCGAGAGGATGACGGGGGTGTAGGGTGCACACCTCTGAGCCCGAAAGATAAGTTTTTTATAATGGCAGTAAAAAAGTATATAGACATGTTAGAAGGGGGTACGTACACGGTGACCCTGGGAGTGCTGCTCTTCCTCAGCGTATTCTTCAACCTGCTGCTGTTCTACATATCCTCGGAGCTTACGGAGGAGCTCAGAGAGCTCAAGTACGGCACCAGAATGTCCCACGAGGAGCTTGAGGTCATACGCCAGAGGCTGACCAGGTTCAAGCAGGTGTAAAAAAAGAGAGGGGGAGCTACTCCACCTTTATCTGGCTCTTCTGCCTTGCCTTCTGCTTGGGAAGGCGGAGCTCCAGCACCCCGTCCCTGTACTTAGCCTTGGCCTTCTCCGGCTGAACCTCGGCGGGCAGGGCTATGCGCCTGTAGAAGCTCGTGTGGGTGCGCTCCCTGCGCAGGTAGCTGCCGCTCTTCTCCTCCTGCTCGCTTCTGCGCTCAGCCTTGATCTCCACCTCGTTTTCGGTGGCGTTTATCTGTATGTCCTCCTTGCTCACCCCGGGGAGCTCCGCCGTGATTATAACCTCTGAGTCGGTCTCCTGAACATCGCAGAAGGGTGTCCTCACGCCCTCAAAGGGGGTGAAGAGGCGCCTCTCACCCTCGCCCCCCATGAGCTCGCGGAAGAGCTGGTTCATCCTCTCCTCAAGCCTTCTGAACTCCTCCCATACAGCCGGCATCATCTGAACCACCTCCTACTCAACCTTCACGCTCACGCCCTTGCTGGGTTTGCTCTTCATCTTCAGCTTCACCTCAAGCACGCCGTTGTTGTACTTGGCTCTGGCGCTCTTCGGGTCAACCTCGGTGTCTAAGGGTATGACGCGGTGGTACTTCCTGTCCTCCTTCTCAGCTTTGATCTC
>WANG01000083.1 GCA_015521945.1 Candidatus Hydrothermarchaeota archaeon | reverse complement strand
GTTATGACGAGCTCGTTGTTCTTCTCGTCCACCATTGTCTCAACGTAGGGCTCTCTTACTCCAGCCCTCAGGGTCGGGGAAACCGCCTCAACGTTGCCGAAGGTCTGAACCTCGGGCACGCCCTCGGGACCTATCCTGACGGAGAAGCCCCAGTAGAGCGGCTTGTCAAGCTCCTCAACGTTGCGCCATGAGCGCATAGATTCAAACATCCTGTCAAAAATCCTGTCTATCTCCTCAAGCTCGCGGAAGAAGTCATCAAATATTCTTCTTCTCCTCCACATATCCATCACCTCCCTTTTAGTTACCTGAGGTTAATAAACCCCGCATATATCTCCGCGGGTTCACACTGTAAAAAAAATTTGAAAAGGTTAGGATGCCGGGTGCATGAGGTGGTGGAAGTGGGAATGAAGAAGCTCACCCTGCTCACCCTCTACCTGGTGATAGCCTTTGGAGCTGGATTGCTCGGGGGCTACCTGGGCTCTGGGGAGAGGGGTAAGGAGGTTATAGTGGAGAAGCAGGTGGTGGTGAGCAACGTAAGCCTTGAGGACATCACCAGAGCCGCCTACGCGAAGGTGTCTCCGAGCGTGGTGCACATAACTTCAACGGTGCTGCGCAGGGACTTCCTCTTCGGAATCGTGCCCCAGCAGGGTACGGGCTCGGGGATACTGGTGAGCAGGGACGGGTACGTGCTGACGAACAACCACGTTATTGAGGATGCGAGCAGGATTCAGGTCAAGCTAAGCGATGGAAGGGTTTACGAGGCTGAGCTGGTGGGCAGCGAGCCTTCCAGCGATATAGCTGTGATACGCATCCTCAATCCTCCAGAGAACCTCACTCCTGCCCCCCTGGGGGATTCCTCAACCCTCAGGGTGGGGGACCTGGTCATAGCCATAGGGAACCCCTTCGGGCTGGACAGAACGGCAACGGTGGGGATAGTGAGCTCCCTGAACAGGAGCGTGAGGAGCGATGAGGGGTACATCCTGAGGGGGCTGATTCAGACGGATGCTTCAATAAACCCCGGAAACTCGGGTGGACCGTTGGTGAACTCAAGGGGGGAGGTGGTGGGGATAAACACCGCCATACTCACCACCAGCGGGGGGAGCATAGGCATAGGGTTTGCCATACCCATAAACACCGCCAAGAGGATAATGCAGGAGATAATAGAGAGGGACAGGAAGCAGGTGCGCCACCCCTGGCTGGGCATCTCCGGCATAACGGTGGATGAGGCTCTTGCGGAGGCTCTCAACCTGCCGGTGAGCAGCGGCGCCTTAGTGGTGAGCGTGGCACCCGGGTCTCCAGCGGAGAAGGCGGGGCTGCGGGGGGGTACGCTGCAGGTGTACTACCGCGGGTATCCCATAACCATAGGCGGGGATATCATAGTGGGGGTGGATGGCAGAAGGATAGAGAGCATGGAGGAGCTGGCGGAGGTTATCTCCAGCAAGGAGGTGGGTGAGAGGATTGAGATAACCTACATACGCAGGGGTGAGAGGCATACCACCTACGCCGTGCTGGCTGGAAGGAAATAAGATATAACTTGACGAACTTAGGGATTTGTGATGGACGACGAGGCGGGGCTTGAGGACTTCAGGGCGTGCAGGCATGGCTGGAGGCTGGCGAGCGGGTGCGTGGTTGACACCCTGCTGGGAGGCGGGGTGGAGAGCGGAACCATAACCCAGTTCTATGGTCCAGCGGGGGTGGGGAAGACCAACCTGTGCCTTGTGTACTCGGTGGGGGCGGTCAGGCAGGGGAAGAGGGTGGTGTTCATTGACACCGAGGGGGGGCACTCCTTTGACAGGGTGAGGCAGATAGCGGGGGATGCCTACGAGCGGGTCGTGGAGATGACCCAGTTCTACGAGGCGCGCACCTTTGAGGAGCAGGACTTCATAGTTCAGAACGTGGAGCAGGTGCTGGATGAGGGGTTCGGGCTTATAGTGCTTGACTCGGCGGTTAACCTCTACAGGCTGGACAGGAGCGAGGACAGGGTGGGGGAGATGAACAGGAGGCTGAGCCGGCAGATGGCGAAGCTCATGGAGCTCGCCAGGAGGTACTGCTTGGCGGTTATCATAACCAACCAGGTGTACTCCTCGGAGCACCGCCTGGAGCCAGTGGCGGGGGATGTGCTGAGGTACTGGAGCAAGGCTATCGTTGAGCTGCGGAAGCTTAACAGGGTGAGGGAGGCGGTGCTGAGGCGGCACCGCTCCCTTCCAGAGGGGCTCAGGGTGAGGTTTGTTATTGAGGAGAGGGG
>WANG01000082.1 GCA_015521945.1 Candidatus Hydrothermarchaeota archaeon | reverse complement strand
GTAGCCGTGGTGCCGCACCTGTGGCTTAACAGCAAATTTTGCAGTGGTTATACTCATCATTTTTCAGTGATATGAAGCTGAGATTTCGTGTGGATGAGCTGATAAGCATACTGGTTAAGTCAGAAGAGCAATTAATGAAAAAGTATAATCTGGATTCTGCCAAGCTCAAGAAGCTCCAGAAGTCTCTGCAGGAGGGCAACTGGAGACTCATCCCCTGAGCCTCATCACCAGGGAAACCAGCAGTATCGTGAGCTCGTACAGGATTATCAGGGGAGCTGAGAGCATGAGCTGGCTCACGGGTGTGGGGTCTGCCGTTATTATCGCGGTTACCGTGACCGTTGCCAGGTAGAAGTGCCTCCGCCTCCTCTTCAGGGTGTCAACCCCCACCACACCCTGGAGCGCAAGCCAGGCTATCAGCACCGGCAGGAGGAAGCACAGCGTGAAGAGCAGCGCCGTTACAAACACGAACATTACGAACTGCCCCACGGTGTAGTACGCCATCACCCCCGCCCTGGTGGTGAGCAGGGTGAGCACCTTGACCGTCTGGGGCAGAAGCACCCTGTAGGTGAGCACGAAGCCCACCAGCAGCATCGCACCGCTGGCTGAGAGCCAGACCAGGGAGGAGGCTCTGGGGACGTAGTGCGCCCTCAGGGCCACCAGCACCGCCGCCAGCACCACAAGCGCCACCCCGGTGAGCAGCGCCGCAATCTGGAGCTTGAGCACCACGTACTCCATCAGCCCCGTGGCTATGAGCTTCGCCTCCGCGGGCAGCAGGCTGCTCCTGATTTCCGCCACTATCACGCCCGCAAGGTAGTAGAAGATGAAGAAGAGCGCCATCCCCGCTGCAACCAGGAGGTACAGGTGCCTTCGCAGCAGGGCAAGCCAGCGGTACAGCATTTCAGGTCAGCAGCAGCTCATCCTTGTCCTGCTCAATCGCCAGCTTCAGCTCTCTGGCGATTCTCCGCCCCATGCTCATGTTGTCCCCGTACATTATGTAGCTGTAGGGGGAGCCCGCGATGAAGGGGTTGGTTCCAGCCACGATTCTCGCCGATATCTCAAAGGCTATGAACTCCAAGTTGTGGGTCACCATGGTTTCCAAGCAGAAGGGTCCCAGCATTCCCGGGGGGGCGATTCTCTTGGACACCTCCACCACCGCATCCCCCATCTCCAGCGCCCTCGGCAGTAGGGACTCCCTTATAACCACTGGAGCGTTGCCCACCACCACGTAGCTGGGCTCAATGTACGCCTCCGTCTGGTCAATGGCAGGTATTCTGGTGAGCCCGTCAATGTTCGCCTCGTACCTGCGGTCAATGCCGAAGAACTCCACCTCCTCCTTCAGGGGTGAGTAGAAGTAGGACATGTACATGTTCACCCCCGGGATGTACTCCTGGATGGTCACCTTCTTCAGGTCGTCCTCGGTAATCCACCCCTTCTTTATCAGCCTCTCCGCCTTCCTCTTGAAGTCCTGGTAGCTGTTGACCATGAAGTAGCCCCTGCCGCCCCTCGCCCCCGGGAACTTGACCAGGCTCAGGCAGTCTATCTCCTCGGGGTTGCTGGTCTCCTTGGGCATCTTTATCCCCGCCTCGGTGAGCCACTGCCTCTCCAGCCTCCTGTCAGCCTCCCAGCGCATTATGCCCCGGTTGCCTATCATTGGCAGCCTCAGCTTCTCCTCTATGCCCCTGATGCCCACGTAGGCGATAAGGGAGCCGTGGGGCACAAGAACCGCGTTCATGCGCTGCAGCCTGGTCAGGAGCCTCGCCGACAGTATCTCGGAGTAGCTCTCCACGGGTATTATCCTGTCAGCCACGCCGAAGCGCCTGTAAAGCTCTGTCCTGTCCTTCTTGCATATCACCGCCGTTGCGAAGCCCTCGTCCTGCGCGCCCTTGAGTATCTGCAGCGCCGAGTGGCTTCCAAGCGTCACCACCGTTATCGCGCGGCGGTCGTAGCCGCGGTATATCTCCAGAACCTCATCTCGCTCCAGCATCTGCTTCACCTACGTTACTATCTCCTTAAGCCTGCCGAGCTCGGCAGCCTCCCTGATCTCCATCATGGCCAGGTCAAGGGGGTCCTCAATCCTCCTGCCGTGCTTTATGCTCAGGTTCCTCATCTCCGGCGAGGTTGGACCTATCGCCGGGTCTCCCGGCACCCTGGGGGAGAGGTCAAACACGAAGAACTCCAGCCTTCCGGTGTCCCGGGAGTACCCCACCGCACCCTGCAGTGAGAAGGCGCCTATCATTCCCGGAGGATACTCCCGCTCCGCGACCCTCAGGAACCTCTCGGCGTACTCGTAAACCACCTGCTGCTTGCTCTCCCTCATGGTGACCCCCATGTGCCCTATCTCCTCGTTTGTCACGGGCACCTCAATCTTGAGCTGGTCCCTCGCCGGGAGGTTGAGGAACCCCTGCAGGTTGACCTGCCGCCTGTCCGAGAATCCCACGAAGTCAAAGTCCCCGAAGACGTCCTTCAGGGCGTAGGCGTGGAAGTTGGCGTTGAACCTCGCTCCAAGCACGTACTCCTCAATCCTCGCCCTCCTCAGCCCCTCCTCGCTTATGACACCCCTCCTCAGCAGCTCCTGCGCCTGGGCGTGGTAATCCTCCGGGGAGGAGGCATAGAAGTACGCCCTCTCTAAGGGGTTGGCAGCCTGCTGCACCTTTACTATGCACAGCCTGTCTATCTCCTCGGGGCTCTCAAAGCTCTTAGGGGTTCTTATTCCCGCCCTCTCAAGCAGGTAGTACTGCCCCCGCTCATGCTCCCGCTCCTCGGCGCGGAGCATGAACCTGCTTCCGTAGATGGGCACCTCAAACTCCCTCTCTATGCCATCGTACCCCACGTAAACCGCAAAGGAGCGGTTGGGGATGAAGACGGTGTTCAGCTCCCGCAGGCGCTCCTGCACCTCCTCCTTGAGCATGTCCCTGAAGCGCTCCACCAGCACCACCTCATCGTACAGGTGCCGGTTGTACCTGGTGTAGAGGGCGTCCCTGCCCCTCTGAGCCACCACCACCGTTCTGAACCCCGCGGCTTTGGCTGCCGCTCCTATCTCCTTTGCGGAGTGGGAGCCGAAGATGCCTATGCTCACCTCCTCGCCGTACTCCTCCACCACCTTCTGCACCCTGTCCCTCAACCGCATCACCTGCGCTTCTTTATCTTTATGATGTCCCCTATGGTGAGCTCTCCGCCGCCGTGCTCGCCCGAGCCGCTCCAGTCCACGCCCTCCACCTCCACCATGAGCTCAATATCAAGCGCCTTCTCAAGCTTCCTCGCGGTGCTCAGATCGGGCTTCATCCTGCCCGCCTCAAGCCGGGCGATAACCGACTCCTTCTCCTGCACCATCCTTGCGAGCTCCTCCTGGCTCAGCCCCTTCGCCTCCCTCGCCCTGCGTATCCTCTCGCTGTAGTCGTCCACGGGCTCAAGCTCGGGCTCCTGCCTCGGCGCGCGCCGCTTCTTGTGCAGCACCTGCCTGGGCTCGTGCTTAACCTCGGTGCCGAAGCGTGCGCACCTGCTGCAGGTCCTGACCCTTCCGCCCTCTATCATCACCATGTGCGGCTTGCCAGAGATTCTGCCACCGCAGACCTCGCACTCCATGCCAACGCCATCCCTGAAAATTCACGTTGAACTACTCTGCTGGAGTATCCTTAAATATTTTCCCCGAGGATATAGGCACATGAAGGGCTACCTTGCAGGGGAGCACGTGGCGGTTGATGCCTCAAAGGCTGGCAAACTGGTGGAGAGGGGCTTTGGTATGCAGCACTCTGGCAGGGTGTGGCTGAGCCTCCCCGAGGCGTGCTACCTGGTGGAGAAGGGCACCCTCAGGGTGGTTGATGAGGAGGGGAGGGAGGTGGAGGCTGCGGAGCTCATGGAGAGGATGCGGCTTCCGGAGTACATGGTTTACAGGGACCTGAGGGAGCGGGGGTACGTGGTAAGGAGCGGCTTCAAGTACGGTGCGAGCTTCCGGGTGTACGAGAGGGGCACCTACCGCAGGGACCACTCCAAGTACTTGGTAAAGGCGGTGGACGAGGGCTTCAGGGTTGACATCTGCGAGCTCGCCGGGGCGGTTAGGCTCGCCCACGGGGTGCGAAAGAAGCTCCTGCTGGGCGTTGTGGACTCGGACGGCAGCGTTAACTACTACCTCGTGGAGAGGCTCACTCCCTGAGCTCTGGGGGCAGAGCCTCAAGCTCCCGCCTCACCAGCTCCTCAAGCCTGCCCCTGAGAGCCCGCATCTCCTGCATGCGCCTCTCCATCTCCGCCCTGAAGTCCAGCACCCTCGCCACCTTTCCAACCTCCGGGGACACGTTGGCGAAGGGCGAGAGGTCCACCACTGTGCTATCTTCTCCCACCATCTCGGGCTTGAGCCGGACGTGAGACGCCAGGGTGGCGCAGATGAGGAGCTCCGCCTGCCTGCACGCCTCCGCAACCCTGGTGGTGCTGCTGCCGCCCACCTCGGAGGCGCACCTTTCGGCGATGTCCCTGCACCTGTGCGCCACAGTAACCTTGGAACCCTCCGAGGCGAGGATGCGCGCCAGCTCCCTGCCCGTTCTTCCGGCTCCGTAGAGGGTCACCCTCCTCCACTCTCCCATCTCCCTCAGCCTACCGTGCACCTCTAAGTGCAGGCGGGTGGCGAGCAAAGCTTCTGCCTCCCTTCCCGCGGAGACCGCCCGCGTGAACAGCTCCCCCAGCAGACCCGTGGCGTGCTCCGCCGCCGCCTCAACCTGCCACAGTATGTAGCTCTCCCCCATCACCTTTGACTCCAGCATGCATGCCATCCTCAGCAGGTGCTCCGCCGCCTCACCGCCGCTGAAGCGCCTGAAGCACTCCTCCAGCCTACCCTGCTCCACCCCGCTCCTCCTGGAGAGCTCCGCGAGCACCTCCTCCGGCTCCCTTAGGGTGTACACCTCCACCCTGGTGCCGGTCTGGAGCAGCACCGCCCCGGGGAAGCGGGCGTAGAACTCTCCCTCATCCCCGTACCTAAGCCTTGAAAACTCCCCATACCCCAGCCGCAGGTGGTGAAGGGCGAGGCAGCTCAGCATAGCATCTCCACGCAGGTAAGCAGGTAGGAGGCGAAGAGCTCGGAGTTGCTCTTGCCCTCGTAGCTCGGGTCGGAGCGCAGCTCCTCCAGGAAGTCGGGGTCAACTATGAGCATGTTCTTCTTGCCGCTGCTCTTCTCGTAGAGGGTTACCGCAAAGTTGCCCAGGGCGAGCATCACGTCCACGTGCTCGGCGAGCTGAAATATCATCTCGGGCTCTGGAGGGATGACCACGTTCACCATCACCTGGGAGTCCCTGTCGGAGATGAGCTCAGCCCTCTCCCTGGCTTCCACCAGCATGGCTCCCACCTCAACACCCTCAAAGCTCGGGTGTATCTCACACACGGTGTAGGTCGTGCCCCTGGGATGCCTGCAAACCTCGCAGAACTCCAGCACCACCTCCCTGCCGCCGCGCCTGAAGGGCACGTCCTTGAGAATCTCGTACCTGACAAGCCCGCCGCTCATCCTCTCGGCACGCCGGTGGTGCTCCTCCTCGCTGGCGGCGAAGCTGTCTATGAACTCCTTCCTCTGCATGTGCACCCCCTTGGGATGCGGAGAATAAAAACTTTACCTGCC
>WANG01000081.1 GCA_015521945.1 Candidatus Hydrothermarchaeota archaeon | reverse complement strand
GGGATGAGAGGAAGGGCAGAAGGGTGGCTGCCGAGGCGGGTGTTGAGTACATGAGGGACAACAGGGCTGCCGCCGCCGGGGCGGATGTGGTGATACTGAGCGTGCCCATTGAGAAGACGGTGGAGGTTGCGGAGGAGGTGGCGCCTGAGGTTAGAGAGGGCTCCCTGCTCACCGACTTCACCAGCGTAAAGGTTGAGCCCTGCAGGGCGATGCTAAAGCACGCGAGGGAGGGGGTTGAGGTGGTGGGCATGCACCCCATGTTCGGTCCCAGGGTGGCTTCCCTTGAGGGGATGGTGTTCATCCTCACCCCCCTGAGAACCGGCAGGTGGTGGGAGTGGCTGCAGGGGTGGCTGCACAGGCACAGGGCGAGGGTGGTGGTGACCACTCCGGAGGAGCACGACAGGATGATGAGCGTGGTGCAGGGGATGACCCACTTCACCTACATAAGCGCTGCCAGCACCCTCAGAGAGCTGGGGGTGGATGTGAGGGAGACCAGGAGGTTCGCCTCGCCGATTTACGAGCTGATGCTTGACCTCATCGCCAGGATTGTGGGGCAGAACCCCCACCTCTACGCGAGCATCCAGCTCCACAACCCCTTCGCGAGGCAGGTGCGCCAGAGCTTCGTGGAGAGCGCCCTGAGGCTTAAGGAGGTTCTTGACAGTGGCAGGAGGGAGGAGTTCGTGAGGATAATGGCTGATGCCGCGAGGCACATGGGGGATGTGAGCTCGGCTATGGGGAGGAGCGACAAGGCGATTGCAGCCCTGAGGCACGAGTTCAGAAGGCTGCAGAGGAGCATGGGCAGGGAGGTGGCGCTGAGGCACATCTACTCCGGGGCGGTGCACGTGGGGGTGGTGGAGGAGGTGGAGCCCGAGAGCGTTACCCTGCGGTGCGGAAGGCGCAGGGTGAGGCTGAAGCTGGCGAATGTGGAGCTGCTGCCGGAGAGCGAGGTGCTCCGCATCAAGGCGCAGCGCCTGCCCCACGAGAGCAGGGACTTCTCGGTGCTGCTGCCGGAGCACGCGAGCCCGCAGGTGATAGCGGGGCTGGTGGAGGGGATAAGGGGGGTGCTGGAGTGCAGAGTGCTGGAGGAGTACAGGGGAGAGGGGATTCCGGAGGGCATGAAGAGCGTGCTCTTCAGGGTCAGGGGCGTGGAGGTGGACTTCGGTGAGGTTGAGAGGCTGCTGGTGGGCATCGGGGGCAGGCTAAGATAGCCTCCTCTTGAGGTAGTTCTCTGCCATGCCGATGAGCATGAATATGGCGAGCACCAGCAGGGCTACCTTGGTGAAGCCGTACTTCCCGACCAGCTCGGTGAACCACACCTTGACCAGCCCCACCTTGGGTATGACCAGTATTACCTTGCCCCTGAGCAGCTCCTCGGAGATGGGGGGTGCTATGGGGTTCTCTAGGTTCTGGTCTGGCAGGGGGTTGGTGGCGTTGTTGTCCCCCTTGGTGTACAGCAGGATTCTGCCGTCGTCCTCCTGGATGTCTATCACCCTGTGCACCACCAGTATCCTGCTGAAGGGGTTGTAGTACACTATTATGTCCCCCACCTTCACCTCGTCTATGCTAACCCCTTTTATCACCACTAAGTCGCCAACGTTCAGAGTAGGCTCCATGCTGCGGCTGACAACCGCCATCATGGGCCTCTCAGCGCCCAGTGCCATGCCCAGGGTGAAGTTTATGACAATCGCAAGCACCAGCCCGAGCACTATGTACTTCAGGGTGTCCTTGAGCTCCTTGCCGATGTCCATGCAACCGCCTTCTTGATTTACATGATGGAAAGTATAACCATGCTCACAATATCTCCATAAACCGCCGAGAGGAGCACCCCCGCGGTTATGGGTATGACAAAGGGCACCGCAGGGGTTACCCAGACTTCGTCGTCACCCTCAGCCCTGCCGAGCTCGGCGTCGGTGGTGAGGAGGAACCTGAAGCTCCTGCCCCTGCCGTAAACCGCCTCGTAGTGCCTTACCTCGCTGGCTTTCCTCCGGTACCCGAGGAAGAGGGCGTAGAGCTCTGAGAGGCTCCTGACTTCCCTCAGATGCCTGAGGTTGATGATGAAGAAGAGCAGGGGGAGGAGGAGGGTGAGGGTGACGGCGTTGACGAAGACTGAGAGGGTGAAGACCGGGAAGAGGGTGGTGACGGGCTGGGGGTAGTAGGGGAAGAGCAGGGCGAGAGCCAGGAGTATCTTGGCGTCTCCGCCGCCCATGAGCCTGAGGTGGTGCATGGGGAGCACGAGCAGGGCGGTTACCCCTAAGGAGAGGGCAAGCTGAGCCAGGTAGGGGGTGCCGTACCTGAGCAGGTCGTGAATCCCGAAGAGCACGCCAAGGGCTGCGAGCCCCTGCCAGGAGGGGTCGTCTATCTCCCTGCGCCTCCAGTCCAGCAGGCTGGCGTACCCCAGGAGGAGCAGGGCGGGGATGAGACGCAGCAGGAGCCCGTCCATGTGCACCTGTTGAAACCCAAAGTATTTATAGGTTTAGAGGGATTTTTAGAGTTGGGTGTGAGCGTGCAGGATGCCTTTGTTTCTCCTGCAGAGATGGGCAGAAGGTGCGGTGAGTTCAAAGACGCCTGGTATGCGGCACTCAGGCGTGTTGAGGGGCTTGCGGACTTTGCCCCTGGCGCGGTGGGGGAGCTGGAGGAGAGCATGCGCACCCTAAGCTCGCAGCTTGCGTCTCTTTGCTCAGAGGTGGAGGTGCTCGCAAGGTCTGCCAAGCGGCTTGCCCCCGGGAGCGCTGGAGAGGTGGACGGGGTTGCGGGGAGGCTGGAGAGGGGGCTGAGGGAGCTCAGGGAGGCGGTGGAGGCGGAGCTGCAGCTGCTGGAGGGCTTCAGGAAGCTCATGAGGAGGGTTGAGGGGCTGAGAGCCGAGCTGAAGCGGGTTGAGGGGGAGTACAGGGAGGTCATGGGGAAGGTGAGCACCCTGTGCACCAGGTTCTTTGAGAGGCGGGAGGCGCTGAGGCTGGCTGAGGAGAAGAGCAGGGAGAGGCTGCAGCAGGAGCTTGAGAGGATTGAGGAGGAGTTCTCGGGCAAGGCTGAGGAGATAGCGGGGGGAAGGGAGGTTTTATTTGCCGGCAGGAGGGTTTCACCTGCGGAGCTCTTCAGGCTTCTTATGGAGGGGGGCGCGCCCGAGGATATTGAGATACGCCAGGAGGAGCGCAGGGGCTTCTTAGGCTTCGGGAGCGGTGAGGATGCGGAGGCGAGGGCGAAGCAGGAGGTGCTCAGGTACCTGGCGCAGGAGACCCTGGAGAGAGCCAGGCTCGCCAAGATGAGGGAGGCTGAGAACCTGAGGCGAACCAGGCTGGAGTTCGCGGACCTGGAGTCCTTAGAGGAAGCCTGCCGGGAGGTTGAGAAGCGCCGGGAGGAGCTTGAGGCTTACATGGGGGAGCTCAGGGAGAGGCTGAGGGAGGAGGAGAAGGGGATAGGGAAGAACTTCTCGGACTACGATGTGGTGCTGGAGCTCAGGGAGAGCCTGCGCTCAAAGGCTGAGCCTCTGGCTGAGGCTGTTGATTCTCTGGTTGAGTGCGTTGAGAGGCTTGCGGAGGGGGTGGAGGTTGAGGCTGACCCCGAGAAGCGGAGGCTGCGCGCCCGCATAAGGGAGCTTGAGGGTGAGCTGGAGAGGGCGAGGGGGGAGGCTGCCGAGCTGAGGCGCAGGCAGGAGGAGCTGGAGCGCAGGCTGAGGGAGGCAGAGGGCGAGCTTGAGCGGGAGAGGGAGCGTGCTGAGAGGCTCGGCGGGGAGGTGCAGAGGCTCAGGGAGGCGCAGGAGGCGATGGGCAGGAGGGCTGAGAGGCTGGAGGAGAGCATAAGGGAGGCTCTCCGCACCCTTGAGGAGGCTGCTGGCAGGCTCAGGGGCTCGGTGGATGAGTGAGTTCTTGGGTGTTGAGGAGCTCCGGAGGCTTCCGGAGGAGTGGTACAGGCTTGTGAGGGAGGTGGAGAGGCTCCGGGAGTTCAGGGAGGTGGGGGAAGCGAGGGAGCACCTTGAGGGTATAGCGGAGCTGGCGGGCACCTTAGCGGAAACCGCAAGGGAGGTGTGCATCTCCGCCATGCACCACTCTCCGGGGCTGAGGGAGGTGTTTGAGAGCGCCATGAGGGAGATGGAGAGGGCGGCTGAGGAGGTGCGCACCCTTGCTGCCGCCTCGGCTGAGGTGCTCAGGCGCGCCATGGAGGTGGAGCGGGAGCTGCGCAGGGCTGAGGCGGAGCTGGAGGAGGCTGAGAGGCTCGCCGCGGAGCTTGAGAGGCGTGCAGAAAAAGCGTGCGATGAGGCTGAGAGGCTCGGTGCAGAGGTGCGGGAGAGGGTCGCCAGGATAAGGGAGGAGACGGATGCGGAGCTGGTTGAGATAAGGGAGGTGTTCGCGGGCAGGATTGCCCAGCTGGTGGGCGGCAGGGGGCTCAGGGTGTACGGCAGGCGTGCCACTCCCGCCCAGGTGCTTGAGGAGCTCATACGCGAGCCCGAGGCTGAGGTTGTGGTTGAGGGGTACGGGAGGGAGATTGAGAGAGCCCTGCGCAGGCTGGCACAGGAGTGCGCCGGCAGGATGCGGGCGGTGCTGCTGAAGGAGAAGCAGAGGGTGGGTGAGGTTAAGGCGGGTACCAGGG
>WANG01000080.1 GCA_015521945.1 Candidatus Hydrothermarchaeota archaeon | reverse complement strand
TGAACATCTTTATGTTCCCCTCGTTCACCCTGTACCCCCTCTCCTGGAGCCTCCTGGCTATCGTCCTGCCGTCAACGCACTCCCCCGGCTTAATAACCTCAAGTATCGCTCTTACCTTGCTGGCGGTGTTCCTGAACCTGCGGGCGCCTGCATTTGTGGTATTCCTCACGCTCACACACCTCCACTGAACTCATTTGCGGGAGGCATATTTAACATTTTTGTATAAATTGTTGCTCCATCTGGCTAAATATTGTGTAAAATTGTTTATTTTTGTTTACAAACGTTTATTTAAGTGTATTCATGTGCCACGGCGAAGCTGCGAGCTCAGGTGTGCAGCCCTCTCTCAAGCTCACCCGCCCCTCGCCCGCTTTATCTCCTCCCTTATCACCTCAACGCCGCGCAGGCAGTCCCGCTCCTCCACCAGAAAAATCGTCTCCACGTGGCTGGACATCATCTCCACCACGTTTATGCCCTCGCCCGCGAGAAGGCTGCTCAGCCTGGCTAAGACTCCGCTGGTGCTTGCTATCTCGGGCGGGCTCTTCACGAAGATGCCCGCAAGGCTGCGCCGGCTCTCCACCAGCTCCTCGCCAAAGAGCTTCTCAAGCCCTGGGACGTGCTCCTGCCGCGTTACTATCGTAAGGTTCTCCAGCCCCTGGAGAAGCACGTAGGCTGAGCCCCTCAGCAGGCGGTGCACCTCCTGCACCCTCCGCGGGGTCTCTCTTGAGAGGGAGGCGGTAACCAGCCCCAGGTCGTAGCGCAGGCTCACCTCGCTTTCCGCGAGAATCCGCTTCGCTGAGTCGTGGGCAGGCTCGCCGCCGCTCCTGCGCAGCGCCGTGACTATGCTCTGGAGCTTCACCCTCTCGCCAAGAATGCGCTCCACCTCGGGCTGAATCAGCCTCGCCAGGGCGCGGTAGTTCACAATGCCATAGCTGAGGTACTCGGATATGTTCGGGTACTTCCTGAGCACCCTCCGCGTCGCCTGGGTTATATTCATCTCCTATGACCCATATAGCTCAGCTTATTACCGTCTGATACATTTGGTGAACAAAACTTAAGTAGGGGAAACGCTGCAGTTTTGACAGCATGAAGGCGACGCTCGTGCTTGAGGACGGCACCGTTGTAGAGGGCGAAGGCTTCGGCGCCGAGGCAGAGGTGCACGGGGAGGTGGTTTTCTGCACCAGCATGACTGGGTACCAGGAGGCGCTCACAGACCCGAGCTATGCTGGACAGGTGCTCCTGCTCACCTACCCCTTAGTGGGCAACTACGGCGTTAACCGCTACGACAGCGAGAGCACGAGGATACAGGTTGAGGGGTTTGTGGTGCGCGAAGCCTGCGACAAGCCGAGCCACCGCGACGCCGAGGCGACGGTGCACGAGTTTCTCAGGCGGGAGGGTGTGCCTGGCATAGCTGGAGTTGACACGAGAGCGCTTACCCGGAAGATAAGGAGCTACGGGGTGATGAAGGGCGCCCTTAAAACCTCAAAGCATGCGATAGACGCACAGGCTCTCTTGGAGCGGTGCAGGTCTGCGCCCGACATAGGCGAGCTTGACTTAGTTAGCAGGGTTACCTGCTCTGAGGTGCAGCACTTTCCCGGGAAGGGACCGAGAATAGCGATTCTTGACCTGGGGATGAAGCTCTCAATACGGGACAACTTCCTTAAGCGCGGGTGCGAGGTTTACGTCCTGCCTGCGAAAACACCCGCGAGGGAGATTCTCGCCCTTGAGCCCCGGGGCGTGGTTGTGTCTCCTGGGCCTGGTGACCCCAAGGCTGCGCCCTATGCCATAGAGACCGTCAAAAAGCTCATGGGGGAGGTTCCCCTCTTTGGTATCTGCTTAGGGCACCAGATGCTCGCCCTTGCGAGCGGAGGCGAGACCTACAAGCTCAAGTTCGGGCATCGTGGAGCGAACCAGCCCGTGAAGGACCTGCGCACGGGCAGGGTTTACATAACCTCCCAGAACCATGGCTACGCTGTAGATGCGGGCTCTCTGCCAGAGGACGAGCTGCGGGTGGACAAGCTCAACCTCAACGACTCCACCGTTGAGGGGATGCGCCACCGCAGCTTAGAGATAATGAGCGTGCAGTACCACCCCGAGGCGAACCCCGGCCCAAAGGACAGCGAGT
>WANG01000079.1 GCA_015521945.1 Candidatus Hydrothermarchaeota archaeon | reverse complement strand
GGTGAGGAGGTGCAGGAGGACATCTACCTCCAGCACCCCTGCAGGGACTTTGCGGAGACGGATGAGGCGCTCAGGCTCAGGTCATGCCAGGGCAGGGTGGAGATGACCTACAAGGGCAGGCGCATGGGGCACACCAGAACCAAGACCCGGGAGGAGGTTAGCGTGGGTGTTGAGGGGCTGGAGCCCGCGCTGGAGCTGCTGGAGAAGCTGGGCTTCAGGGAGGTGGCGAGGCTCAGGAAGCGCAGGAGGAGGTACAGGGTGGAGAGGTACGTGGTGGAGCTGGACGATGTAGAGGGGCTCGGGAGCTTCGTGGAGGTGGAGGCGCCGCCAGGGGTCACGCCCGAGGAGCTGGTGAGCTTCGTGCGCAGGCGCTTGCGAATACCCGAGCACGCCTTGGAGACCCGCTCCTACCTTGAGCTCTACCTGGAGGGATGAGGATGGTGCTCGTGAGCGCTCCCGCAAGGATTCACATCACCCTGGTGGACCTCAACGGCACCCTGGGCAGGATTGACGGGGGCGCTGGCTTTGCGCTGCATGAGCCCAGGGTTGAGGTTAGGGTGGAGCAGGCGGATGAGCTGGTGGTGTCGGGGGTGCATGCGGAGGTGGCTGAGAGGGCGGCGAAGCGGGTGCTCTCTGCCTTCTCCCTGCCGGGGGCTGAGGTGGAGGTGCGCAGGGCATACCCCAGGCACGTGGGGCTCGGCTCTGGGACCCAGCTCTCCCTTGCCGTTGCCCGCGGGATATGCAGTGCCTACGGGATTGAGGCTGAGGTGAGGAAGCTCGCCAGGGTGACGGGGAGGGGAGGCACCTCGGGCATAGGGGTGGCGGCCTTTGAGGGAGGCGGCTTCGTGCTTGACGGGGGGCACTCCCTCAGGGTGAAGTCCGGGTTTCTGCCCAGCTCGGCCAGCGACGCGCCTCCGCCGCCGGTGCTGCTGAGGCACCCCATGCCGGAGTGGGATGTCGCGGTGGTGCTGCCAGCCCTGGGGGAGAGGGTGCACTCCCGCAGGGAGGTGGGGGTCTTCAGGGACTTCTGCCCCCTCCCCCTGAGCCAGGTCAGGGAGGTGTGCCACATCCTGCTGATGAAGCTCCTGCCGGCGCTTGCGGAGGAGGACATTGAGAGCTTCGGTGAGGGGATAAACCTGCTCCAGGAGGTGGGGTTCAAGGGGGTGGAGGTGATGCTGCAGAGGCGGGAGGTGAGGGAGGTGCTTGAGGCATGCCAGAGGCTCAGCTACGGCGCTGGGCTGAGCAGCTTCGGGCCGGTGATATACGCCCTGCCGCGCTCAACTGCGGAGTTCGCGGAGGCTGTGAGCGCCCGCAGGGACGTAAGCTGCGTGTGGTTCACCAGGGCGGACAACACGGGGGCGGTGGTGAGGTGATGCTCGGCAGGTTCAGGTGGAGGGGCAGAAGCTTCAGGGGCAGGGTGGAGGATGGCGAGGTAACCGCTCTCTCCGGAAGGCTCAGGGGGAGGAGCTTCACGCTTGAGCAGGTGGAGGTGCTGCCACCCGTTGAGCCCGGGAAGATAATAGGGGTGGGGCTGAACTACGCCGCCCATGCGGAGGAGCTTGGCATGGAGCTGCCGGAGGAGCCGGTGATATTCATGAAGCCACCCAGCGCCGTTACGGCGCACCTGAAGCCCGTGGTGCTATGGAGGGGCGCCGGCAGGGTGGAGTACGAGGGTGAGCTCGCCGTGGTTATTGGCAGGAAGTGCAGAGGCGTGAGCGTCTCAGGGGCGCTGGAGCACGTGCTTGGATATACGTGCTTCAACGACGTTACCGCCAGGGAGCTTCAGGCGAGGGATGGGCAGTGGACCAGGGCAAAGGGCTTTGACACCTTCGCCCCCATGGGACCCTTCATAGCCACCCCCGAGGAGGTGGATGATGTGCAGAGCCTCAGGCTGAGAACCTACTTGGGCGCGGAGCTCAGGCAGGACTCCTCCACCTCGGACATGATATTCGGGGTGGCAGAGCTGGTGAGCTTCGTCTCTGAGATAATGACCCTGAGGCGTGGGGACGTCATAGCCACGGGCACGCCTCCGGGAGTGGGGGAAATGAAGCCAGGGGATGTTGTCAGCGTTGAGATTTCAGAAATCGGCAGACTTGTGAATCCTGTTTCGGGTTTGGAAAGAAAAGAGATTAATATGATGAGGAAAAGTTAAGTAGTGTGGGGTTGGGGGGAGGGCGGACCCCTCATTCTCCCTCTGCCCATCTCATCCCCTCCGTTTTGTGCGCTAAGTTTTTAATGCTCCAGTGTGCATATTAGTTATGAGGGATATGCTGAACAAAACCGGCGTTGTGCTCAGCCTGGGAATAGCGGTGCTGTTTGCAGGAGTGGTGTACACCCTGACCTCAAGCACAGCCAGGCTCATAGACACGCAGGCGGAGCTGCTCAAGGCGAGGGTGCACGGTGAGATTGGAGGCGGGGAGTACGCGGAGCTCTCCCGGGAGGCTGAGCGCAGCTACCGGGAGGCGGTGGGTGATGCGCTGGGCAGGATAGTGGACAAGATTGAGGAGGTGGCGGGGGTGGTTGACCTGCTCGTGCCGGGAGGCAACGCCAGCACCAACGTCACAGAGCTTGCCAGAAACCTGAGCCTTGCGGTTGAGAACTTCACCGAGTCAGGCTGAGCAGGTACTCGGCGAGCTTCTCCGCAGCCCGCTTTCTGTGGGAGAGCTTGGCTTTTAGCTCGGGCGCCTCCGCGAAGGTTGAGGTGCACCCCGCGGGCACGAAGAGGGGGTCGTACCCGAAGCCGTGCGTTCCCCTCACGCTCGTTGCGATGCTCCCCTCCACCTCCCCCCTGAAGAGCCTCACCTCGGAGCCCAGCCTCAGCCCGAGCACGCTGACCATCCTCGCCCTCCTGTCCTCCTCCCCCTCAAGCAGCCTCAGTATGCCACGGTTGCCTATGGTGGAGTGCACGTAGGCTGAGTAAACCCCCGGAAACCCGCCCAGGGCGGAGATGAACAGCCCCGCATCCTCCACCAGCACCGCATCCCCCTCAACCTCCCTCAGGGCGTGCACCACCACCTCCTCTAAGGAGTCAGCCTGTATCTCGGTGTAGCGCTGGCGCCTCCAGCGGAGCTTGGCGGCGTTCCCCAGCGCCTCCGAGAGCTCCCTGAACTTGTGCTCGTTGCCCGTGACGAACTCAACCTCTATCCTCAAAGTACCTGCCCCTCCTTTCTATCGTGTGCATCTTCTCAATCGCCCTCTCAGCACCGGCGAAGGTGCTCCTGTAGCCCGAGAAGAAGGCATCAAGTATCACCTCCTCCTGCTGGAAGTGGGTGGAGCGGACGCACTTCCTGAAGACCAGCAGGTCGGTGCCCATGGCTTCGTGGCTCGTGCTCACCTCCCCCAGGCCGAAGTCTATGAAGTACACCCTTCCACCTGAGAGCAGCATGTTCGCGGTCGTCAGGTCCCCGTGGATTATCCCCTTGGCGTGCAGCCTTCCCGCGAGGACTCCCGCGGTGGCGAACACCTCCCTGAGCTCTGGCACCTCCATGCCCCCCACGAGCCTGCTGAGCTTCTCCCCCCGCACCCTGCTCATGCACAGCTTCTTCTCCTCGGGGTCAACGTCAAGCACCACCGGCGCCGGCACGCCCGCACGCTTTGCCAGGGCGAGCAGCCTCGCCTCCCTCCTTGTCCTGGTGGCTCGCAGGTGCTCATCCAGCTCCGGAGCGCGGTACCTCTTGGGGGGCCTGTGCTTCACCACCACGTCCCCATCCGCATACACCACCGCCTCGGCGCCTCTCGCAATCACCTCCATCTCACAGCCACCTCGTCGGTCCGCCACCTCTGCCTCACGTGGGTGTCCTCAAGCCTCTGCCTCTCCCCCGAGAGGTAGCTCAGCACCCCCAGCCAGGCTATCATCGCCCCGTTGTCCCCCAGCACCTCCCCCGGGGGCACGTGCAGCCTGACCCCGTGCTCCGAGCACATCCCCGCGAGCATCTGCTGCAGGCGTGCGTTCACCCCCACACCACCCGCGATGAGCACCTCCTCCTTCTCAGCCTGAACAAGGGCGCGCTCCGCCACCTCCACCAGCATGGCGAAGGCGGTCTCCTGCAGGGAGAAGCACACGTCCTCCACCCTCTCCCTCTCCGCAAGCCTAACGGCTGCCGTCAGGAGCCCCGAGTAGGAGAGGTCCATCCCCTTGACCACGTAGGGCAGGGGAAGGTACCTGCCCCTCCTTGCGAGCCTCTCAACCACGGGTCCGCCGGGCATGCCAAGCTCAAGCTCCCTGGCGAACTGGTCTATGCAGTTGCCCAAGGCGATGTCTATGGTCTCCCCCAGCACCCTGTACCTCCCCTGGGCGAAGGCTGTAACCTGGGTGTTCCCCCCCGAGACGTAAACCGTCAGGGGGTCCTCCGCTCCCGTGGTGAGCCTGCCTATCTCTATGTGGGCGACGCAGTGGTTCACCCCCAGCAGGGGCAGCTTGTGCTTCAGGGCGAGAGCCCTCGCAGCCACCGCCGCCACCCTGAGGCAGGGACCCAGTCCGGGTCCCCGGGAGAAGGCGATGAGGGAGAGCTCCCTCATCTCCACACCTGCCCTCTCAAGCCCCGCCCTCACCAGAGCGGGAAGGTGGGTGGCGTGGTGCTGGGCAGCCTCAGAGGGGTGTATGCCCTCCGCCACCTTCATCTGCCTGACCAAGTTAGCCAGAATCTCGCCCTCGGCACTTACTATGCCGACGCCCAGCTTCTCGGCGGTACCCTCTATGCCCAGGCAGAGGAACTCCCCGCTCATGCTCTGCTCCTCTTTGGCGGAGACCAAGATAAACCTTGTGGGCTCACATCGCCGTTCGCATCACCATGGGCTGGGCTATGAGCCAGAGGCTGAAGGCGGAGTACCCCACCAGCACCCCCAGCTGGGGCAGCAGGCTTCTGAAGGCTGCCCTCTGCTCTGGGAAGGTGAGCCTCGCCACCCGTGAGGCTACCAGGATTGAGAACACGTGCCCTGCTAAGATGAAGAAGACCTGCAGGTACCAGATGGCGGTGAAGGAGAGGAGGGGCTCCGGACTCGTGCCTGCCGTGCCGAAGAGGTTCCACCCCCACCCGAAGGGGTCGGAGAGCACGGGCAGGAGCTTCTGCCCCTCCCTGAAGAAGTGCATGGTGTTGTGGGCGAGGTGGTAGAAGAGGGCTATGGGGAGGATGGGGTAGGCGTAGTTTATGAATATCCTGCTCACCTCCACCCCGCCCCCTGCGGCGAGCTTTGAGAGCACGCAGATTCCGTAGTACACCGCTGGAAAAGCTGCAAGCACGAGGAGCATCATGATGGTAAACGCCACCCTGTAGCTCACCCCCAGCACCTCCTGGAGCTTCAGGTTCCAGGAGAACCACTGCGGGGTCATGGTGATGCCGTGGAAGGAGGTCATGCTCAGCATGACCAAGGATAAATAGGCTTCGTCCTTCCTGGGCCTCCTCAGGCTGAACAGGTCTGCTGCAAAGGGGCGCAGGTTCAGGGAGACGTTGCGGTGCCTGCAGCTCTTCACGCACTCCGTGCACAGGATGCAGTAGGTGTTGGCATCCATGGTGTCCAGCCTCTCAAAGGTTGGGCAGGGGTAGCCCCTCTCGTTCCCCCGGTGGCAGTCCTTCCCCCTGCACCGCCTGCACACATCCCTGCTCCTGCTCCTCAGCTCAAGGGGGGAGAACATGGCGTACAGGCCGGAGATTCGCCCCACCAAGCAGGCGTACCTGCAGAAGGGCTTGCCCTCAAACAGCACCGCCGGCACAACCGCCATGGCGAGGATCAGGAGCCCCAGGTAGGCGGTCATGGCGGGGCTGGTGGTGACACCGAAGCCCAGCTCAAGCCAGGTGAGCACAAGAAACAGCAGGGTTGCCAGGTAGATGTTCTTCAGCCTCCGCGGCCACCGGAGGTTGAGGGTGAAGAGCCTCTCATCCTCCACCCGCCTCCAGAGGGTGCGCCTCCTGAGCCAGTCGCTCACCGCATTCCAGGGGCAGATGGTGCACCACACCTTGCCGGCGAAGAGTATGAAGAAGACTATGAGCGCCCACCATACCACCCAGGTGAGCACCGTGGCTATGTTCCTGTCCGCCTGCTGCACCCCGAAGAGGCCCGCGGCGATTATCAGGAAGAACAGCCCCACCACGGGAACCTGGAGCAGGGGCTGGAAGAGCCTGCTCTCCAGGGCTCTCCGCAGGGGTGCAAACCTCAGGAGGTCGTACCTCCACCCCAGCTCGGCTGGGCGCCTCCTCTCCACGTACTCCACGATGCCGAAGGTGAGCAGGAGCAGTAGCACAGCGCCTGCGATTAGGAGGCTCCCGGGTATCCCCGGCATCACCCCTTCCATCTCCATCTTACCGCCGCCCCCTGAGGAGCCACACCGCACCGAGCACCGCCGTGAGCACCAGCAGGATTATGGCTGGGAGGAGCAGCCTCGCGCCGGCGCTCTGCTCCACCACCTCAAAGCTCAGGTTGAGCCCTAAGCGTTTATGCCCCTCCACCAGCTCCACGGGCACCGTGTACCTCCCGGTCTCCCCGATGCTCAGGTTCACCTCGTAGAACGCCATGGAGAACCTCCTGGCGGGGGTGCCGTTGACGAGCACCACACCGCTGAAGGGCTCTTTTGTTCTGGCGTTCACCGCACCCACGACAACCTCAAAGCTCTGGTTCACCACGGGCTTCGCGGGCACCAGCACCACCCTGAGCTCGTACTCCCCCACCTGGGCTGCAACCCTGAGCTTGTACCCCGGGGGGAGGTGAGCGCTCACCAGGGGGGCGGTGAGCAACAGGACGAGCAGCACACCCAGCGCCCGCATCTCACCTCATCCCGCGGCTCTGCGCACGCGCATCGCCACCGTCAGGATGCCCAGGAGGATTCCCAGCAGGAGCACGCCCATCAGGAACACCCAAGTCTTGAACCACACACCCGTGGGCGGCTCTGGAAGCTGCACCTCCTGGATGAAGGTCTTCTCAACCACCCTTCCGTCCGCCAGGTTGAGCCTGACGTTTATAGCGTGCTCGCTTGCATCCTGAAAGTGGTAAACCATGCGGAGCTCCCCGTCAGGCGCGTAGAAGCTGCCCGAGAAGAGGCTCACCCCCTCCTCGGCTATCTGAATCTCCGGGGAGATTACAGCCTCTAAGGGTCTGCCGGATTCGTCGGTTACCCGTATCAGGAGCTCAGAGGGCACCCCGACCTTTGGCTCGGGCTCAACCTGCAGGGTAACCTTCACCTGCTCGCCCGCATGCACGGCGGGCAGGAGGGAGAGCACAACAACCGCAATCGCAAGCCACCTCATAACCATCACCTCACTTCAGACCGTACTCCCATCCGTACTTCAGGTACAGCGCAAAGGCAAGCAGGAGGGACATGAAGACAAGGGTCACCAGCCACATCAGCTTAGCTTCCCTCATCTCTCCACCTCACACCCGCTCTTCCAAACACCATGCCAAGCGCCACACCGAACCCGAGCAGGAGCAGCACCAGGATTACCGCGTTCCTTATTTCATACCCCTGCTCCCTGACCCTGATGCTGAACTCCCTGGTGAAGGGCTCAAACTTCTGCGACTCCTCCGTGGGCAGCACCTCAACCGTCACCCTGTAGGTGCCCCGTATCGGGAAGTTGTACATGAACTCCACCTTCCCGTCCTTGGCGAAGAAGTCGCCCCCCAGCACCTGCTTGCCCTCCAAGTAGGGGAAGCCAGTGTGCAGAACCCTGCCGCTGGCAAAGCCCCTGAGGTGCACGATGCTGAGGCGCAGGCGGACGTTCTCCATGGGTCTCCCGGTGTCGTCCTTCACCTCTATGAGCACCCTCGCCGGCTGGTTGCCGGAGAAGAAGGGCTGGAAGGCTGATGGCTCCTCTGGAGTGGTGGAGAAGCTTACGCTCGCCCCCCACACCTCCGGGAGCACGAGAAGCACCATAACCAGAGCTGCCACCCTTTTCATAGCCTCACCTCAACCGCAGGTGAGGCTGGGATATTTAAATACTTTGGTTTTTTGTTAACGAATGTTACCCGGCAGGCTAATCTTCCTCAAGCTTCACCGCCGTGCCGTAGGCGAGTATCTCAGCGGCTCCCTGCACCACCTGGGAGGTGGCGAAGCGCACGTTAACCACGGCATCCGCGCCCAGGGCTTCTGCCTCAGCCACCATCCTCTGCAGCGCCTGCTCCCTCGCCTCGGTGAGCATCTCGCTGTACTCCTTGAGCTCCCCTCCTATAACGTTCCTGATGCTCGCCAGTATGTCCTTGCCGAACCACTTGGCTCTGACGGTGTTTCCCCTCACCACTCCCAGCACCTGAGCTATCCTCCTGCCGGGCACCTGCTCGGTGGTTGTTACTATCATGCTCAGAACCTGCACCTCCCGGGAGATAAAGCTTACCCGAAGTTTTATGCACGCAGGCGCTGAAGTACACGCATGCTCCCCGCGGCTCTGAGGGTGGACATTGACACCCTGAGCGACGTTGCTGCTCTTGAGCCCCTGCTTGAGCTTCTTGAGAGGTTTGAGGTGAGGGCAAGCTTCTTCGTCGCCATGGGTCCAGACAGGTGCGGCAGGAACCTGAGAAACTACCTTTCAAAGCCCTGGAAGCTCCTCTCCCCGAGGGTTCTGTCCTCCTACCGCCTCTCCCACCTCCTTAGAACCTTAGTAACACCCACACGCATGGAGGAGCATGCGGATGAGCTCAGGAGCATACTTCATGGGAACCACGAGGTGGGGCTGCACGGGTACGACCACTACACCTGGATGAGAAGGCTTGGCAGGATGAGCGAGGGCGAGGTTGGGGAGCTTCTCCGCAGGGGCGTGGAGAGCTTCAGGAGGGTATTCGGGGCAGAGCCACATGCCTTCGCCTCCCCCGGCTTTAAGACGAGCTGCGCCTACCTCAGAGCCTTGGACAGCGCCGGCTTCGCCTACGCCAGCGACTTCTTCGGGTGGCGTGTGTTCTACCCCTCCTGCAACTCCTGGCGTTCAGACACCCCCCAGGTGCCGGTGTGCATGCCCTCCCCGGGTGAGATAGGTGGGGATGACGAGGTCATGGCAGCTCTCAGGAGAGGCCTTGAGAGGGCTGAGCAGTACTTCTGCTTCTACGTGCACCCCTCCCACGAGGGTGTGCTGCGCCTCAGGCTGGTAGAGCGCATGCTGAGGTACCTCTCGGAGAGGTGCGAGATGGTGCCCCTCTCTGAGATTGCCCGCAGGTTCACGCCTTCTTCAGCTTCTCCAGGATAATCGCAGGGCGAATGTGGGTTATCCCATCTATCCTGCCCATCCTGCGCGAGATGAGCTCCGTCAGCTCCTTTCCGTCCTTGGTCCAGACCTCCGCCAGAATCATGTGGTCCCCCGTGGAGGTGGCGAGCCACTTCACCTCCCTGAACTTCATCAGCTCCTCCGCAACCTCCAGAAACCTGTCGGGGGTGGTGTTTATGCCCAGCATCGCCACGGTGGAGAAGCCCAGCTTGGCAGGCTCCACCACAGCGGTGTACCCGGTTATAACACCCCGCTCCTCCAAGCTCCTTATCCTTCGCCTCACCGTAGCCTCGCTCACTCCCAGGCGCCTCGCAATCTCGGTGTAGGGTGTCCTGGCATCTGCGCGCAGAATATCTATTATCTGTAGGTCTATATCGTCTGGCTGCATCACACATATCGGTGGATGAGTAACGATTATCAGAATATATGCGACGAAAAGTATATATACCACTGATGCAAAACATCACAGCGGTGATGTATATGGCGGACTGGAAGTGTTCAAACTGCGGGTTTGTGAAGAGCACCCGGTGCAAGCCCAGGAAGTGCCCCGAGTGCGGGCAGAGCGGCACCTTTGAGAAGGTGTGAGGTGGTGTAGATGAGCGAGACCATGAAGAACCTCGCCGAGGCTTTCGCTGGGGAGAGCCAGGCGAACCGCAGGTACATAGCCTTTGCAGAGAAGGCGGAGGAGGAGGGATTCCCCAACGTTGCGAGGCTCTTCAGGGCGGCAGCGGAGAGCGAGACGGTGCACGCCCTCAGCCACCTCAGGGTTATGGGCGGTGTTGGCACCACCCTTGAGAACCTGCGCAGGGCAAAGGAGGGCGAGGACTACGAGAGGCAGGAGATGTACCCGGCGTTCATAGAGCAGGCGCGTGCCGAGGGCATGCCCGAAGCCGAGACCAGCTTCCTGTGGGCATCAAAGGCAGAGGAGGCGCACTCCCGGCTCTACCAGGAGGCGATTGAGGCGGTTGAGAGCGGCAGGGACGCCGACATAGATGCGCTGCACGTGTGCCAGAGGTGCGGGTACACCGTGGCTGGCGAGCCACCCGAGCGCTGCCCGGTGTGCGGCGCCACGGAGTTCAGGGAGGTGGAGTAGCCCACCTCCTGCTCACCTCCTTGGTAGCAGGTTATTTATGGGAGCACCTGCATAGTATCCTGAAGGGGGTGTTGTGAATGAGGAAGATGACGGAGGAGAGTCTCAGGAACGCCTTTGCTGGTGAGAGTCAGGCACACATGAGGTACCTCATCTTCGCGGAGCAGGCGGAGAAGGAGGGGTTTGCCAACCTGGCAAGGCTCTTCAGGGCGATTGCCTATGCGGAGCAGGTGCACGCGAGCAACCACTTTAAGGCTCTGGGGCTGCTGGGCAAGAGCCCGGAGAACCTGAAGGCTGCCATAGAGGGCGAGACCTTTGAGGTTGAGGAGATGTACCCAGCTTACAACGCCATAGCAGAGCTTCAGGAGGAGAAGGGTGCCATGAGGAGCATACGCTACGCCATAGAGGCGGAGAAGATACACGCCGAGCTCTACGCCAAGGCAAAGGAGGCAGCCGAGGCTGGAAGGGACGTTGACATAGAGAAGGTGAGCATCTGCTCGGTGTGCGGGCACACGGTTACGGGTGAGCCGCCGGAGCGCTGCCCCATCTGCAACGCGCCCGCCAGCAGGTTTGAGGTGTTTTAGGAGGCATGGAGATGGCGGAGTTCTCTCTGAAGGGTGTGAACAGGCCGAGGGATATGGACAACCTCACGGATATGGAGAAGAAGCACACCCCGGTTATCCATATCCCGGAGGATGTTAGAGCGGGCGAGCCCTTCAGCGTTAAGGTCGCCGTTGGAGAGCTGCTCAGGCACCCCAACGAGCTCAGCCACTACATAAACTGGATTGCCCTCTACGATGAGGTGTACACCTTCTTGGGGATGGCAACCCTGCCCCCGGTGGTGGCTCACCCGAAGGTTAGGTTCACCGTTACCCTGGAGGAGCCCACGCTGCTCAGAGCCTACGCCTTCTGCAACCTGCACGGTCTCTGGGAGGGGGTGAGAAGGGTGGAGCTGAGGTGAGGTTATGAAGGCAAAGCAGGTCAAGCCGGGCATATACTGGGTTGGAGCGATAGACTGGAACGTGAGGGACTTCCACGGGTACCTCACCCCCAGGGGTACGACCTACAACAACTTCCTGATAATGGACCGCAAGATAGCCCTGGTGGACACCGTCAAGTACGACTTCGCGGATGTGATGTTTGAGCGCATCAGGTGCCTCACCAACCCCGAGAAGATACAGGTGGCGGTGTGCAACCACATTGAGATGGACCACGCCAGCACCTGGGACAGGGTGATGAGCGTTGCGAAGAAGGCGACCCTCTACTGCACCGAGCGGGCGAAGGAGGGGCTTGACAGGCACTTTGACACCACGGGGTGGGATATCCAGATAGTTGGCACTGGGGACAGGGTGAAGCTGGGCGACAAGACCCTGCTCTTCATTGAGACCCCCATGCTGCACTGGCCGGATAGCATGATGACCTACGTGGAGGAGGACAGGCTGCTCATCTCCCAGGACGCCTTCGGGCAGCACTACGCTCAGGCGGTGCTCTTTGACGACCTGGTGCCCCAGGAGACCCTGGAGGATGCGGTGATAGACTACTACGCGAACATACTCATGCCCTTCGGCAGGCTGATAAAGGCGAAGATAGCGGAGCTCCAGAAGCTGGGGCTTGAGGTGGACATGATAGCGCCTGACCACGGGGTTATCTGGAGGAAGAACCCCGAGAAGGTTATCAGGATGTACCTTGAGATGGCGCAGGGCAGGGCTCGGGAAGGCGTGGTCATAGTGTACGACACCATGTGGCGCTCCACGGAGCGCATGGCGAGAGCGGTGCTGGACGGCATCCTGGAGGAGGGGATGTACGCCGAGGTGATAAAGCTCAGGGAGACCCCCATGAGCGTGGCGATAAAGCAGTTCTGGAAGTACCGCGGGCTTCTTGTGGGAACGCCGACGCTGAACAACCTGATGTTCCCCACGGTGGCTGAGTTCATGCAGCACCTGCGGGGGCTCAGACCCCACTCAAGAATTGCCAGCGCCTTCGGGAGCTACGGCTGGGGTGGCGGCGGCGTCAGGGAGGCTCTGGGCATCCTGAAGTCCCTGAAGCTGGAGGTGGTGGAGCCGGGGTATGAGGTGAAGTACCGCCCCAGCGATAAGGACTACGAGCAGGGGTACGACTTCGGCAGGCTCTTCGCCCAGAAGGTCAGGGAGTACCACGAGAAGGTTGAGAAGGAGGTGGTTGTATAGCCAGGTACAGGTGCACCGTGTGCGGGTACATCTACGATGAGGAGGCTGAGGGGAAGCCCTTTGATGAGCTGCCAGATGACTGGCACTGTCCAGTGTGCAACGCCCCCAAGGAGGCGTTTGAGAGGGAGGAGTAAAAGGGGGAGGAGCCCCCTTTTATTTTTTCAGTCCATGGGCACGGGAGGCGCTCCCGGAGAGCCCAGGCTGAGTATGTCAAGGGTGGGCAGGGTGTAGGCGACCAGCACCAGAAGCAGGGCTATCGCCGTGAAGAGCCCCAGGTTGTCCACCAGCCCGGGAGCACCTGCAGGGCTGGGCTGGCGCACCTGCTCCTGCGCTTCCTGCTCTTCTCCCGCTGGAGCGCCCCTCAGGGTTCTACCCACGTTGTACAGGAAGAGGAGGACGCTCAGGAGGAGCAGCACGCCTCCCGCGGCGGCTGCCACGAGCAGGGGTGTCCACCCCTGGGTTGCGGGGTGCCCGCCGAAGGTCACGTCGTAGGTGCGCCTCGGGGAGCCCAGCACCCCGAGGATGTGCATCGCCCCTGAGAATAGCAGCATGCCCGCACCCCACAGGGCGACCTGCACCTGAGCCATGCGCCTGCTGTGCAGCCGTCTGCCAGTGAGAGCTGGGAGGAGCAGGTAGCTCACGCCCATGAAGGTCAGTGCCACGGCGCTGCCCACGGTGAGGTGCAGGTGCCCGGGCACCCAGGCGGTGTTGTGCACCACGTAGTTCAGGTTGTTGCCGGCGTTCACGGCACCCCCGGCGCCTCCGAAGGCGAAGAACACCATGGCGAGGGCGATGGCAGAGAATGCGGGGTCGCCCCAGGGCAGGGCTCTTATCCACCCGAGCAGACCCCTGCCGCCCCTGAGGCGTGCCCCCATCTCCATGGTTGCTGTCACCGTGAAGGCGGTTATCATGCTGGGCAGGAACACCGCGAAGGTGGTTATGGTGTGCAGGAACTTCCACTCCGTTGATATCCCGGGGTCCATGAACTGGTGGTGGTAGCCCACGGGGGTTGAGAAGAGGATGAAGAGAACGAAGACCACCCTTGCCAGGAAGTCGCTGAACACCCTGACCCCCAGCATCCTGGGGAGCACCGTGTACCAGACGATGTACGCCGGGAGCAGCCAGAAGTAAACCAAGGGGTGCCCGAAGTACCAGAAGAGGTTTCTGGCGAGCAGCGGGTCCACCCGGTCCACCAGCCCGAGGGACCAGGGGATGAGCTGCAGCAGCATCTCGGCAGCCACCCCTATGGTGGCGATGTACCAGATTATCAGGGTGCTGACCACTCCGAACACGCCGAGGGGCAGCTTCACTCCCGAGTTGCCGCTGCGGCGCCACTGGCGAACGGTGAGCAGCAGGTTGGCACCGAAGACCCAGGTGCCCACCACCAGCACCGTTGCGCCTATGTAGAAGAGGGGTGAAGCCTTCATTGGGGGGTAGAAGGTGTACAGCACGCTGGCTCTGCCCGTGAGTATTGGGAGAGCCGCCATCAGGGTCCCGAGGGTTACCAGGGCGTAGGCGAGGGTGCTCATGCCGGGACTGAAGGTCTGCCTCATCCCGAGCTCCCGCAGCACCACGTAGGTGGCGAGGGACATGATGAAGAAGGTGGTGAACACCAGCGCCATTAGCACGCCGTGGGCGGTAAGGGCGGTGTAGTAGGTCTCTGAGGAGACCAGCTTCACCCCGGGAACGCGCTCAAGCACCTGCAGCATGCCGAAGAGCGCACCCGCACCGAGTGCCGCGTAGGAAACCAGAAAACCCAGGAGTATAAGCCTCTTCTCTCTCATCTAATATCCCTCCGTTACCCTTAGCTTTGCCCTCATGAAGTGGTGCCCCCTGCCGCAGTACTCGTTGCACACGATGAGGTACTCCCCGGGCTTCTCAAAGCGAGCGTCTATGACGGTCACGTACCCGGGGATGACGTTCGCCTGCACGTTGGTGCCGACCACCTGAAAGCCGTGCTGCACGTCGGGGGAGGTGATGTAGAAGCGCACCTCCGCACCCCGTGGCACCTGTATCTCACGGGGGTAGTAGCTCCACATCCTTGCAACCATGTAGATGTTGTACCTCTTTCCGGGCTCAACCTCCTCCACCCTGGGCTGGGAGAACCTCGGGTCCTGGGAGACTCTCAGGGGGTCTATAACCTCCACGTCGTGGGGCGGCTTGAGCCCGGCGGCGAAGTTGAAGTAGGCTATTATCCCCAGGAAGGCCGCCACCATGAGCACCGCAAATATCAGCCAGGCTCTCTCGTACCGGTTCACGGCACAACACCTCCGACTCCGAAGTTGCGGGGCAGGAAAACACCGAAGTACATGCCGAGCCAAACGGCGAGTATGAGCAGCGCCAGCAGCCCCATCACCACCAAGGTTCCAACGGGTTCAAACTCTTCCTGCTCCATGTCAACGCGCCTCCTGAGTGCCTGTAGTTAGACGACTATCTAACGTTAGATGCTCATATATAAACCTTTGGGTGGCGGGGGTGCG
>WANG01000078.1 GCA_015521945.1 Candidatus Hydrothermarchaeota archaeon | reverse complement strand
TCAAGGGTAACCTTCTGCTCAAGCATTCTGAAGCCTCCGGGAGATATGAGGGTGATAGGATGTTGATGGCTGGCTAATATAAACCTTCCGAATCATATATATATGGGGCAGATTAACTTAATATCAATAAAAGGTGTGAGGGGGTGTGGTCTGCACTCCTTAAAGAAACGATTTAAGGAGGTGGGGTGATGGCACAGTACGAGAGGCTGTTTCCAACTGCCCAGGAGTTTAAGGGGTGGATGCCAGGCCTGCTTGCCTGCATTGCCTTTGCCGTGGTGGCCATGAACATAGAGTCTCTGGTGTCAAGCCTGGCAAAGGAGAGCGGCGGGTTCTGGAAGGTGCTGAAGCAGAGCGGCTTTGCGAGCTACGTCATAATACTTCTGCTGGGAGGGATGCTGATACGCAACACCGTCGGGATTCCGGAGGTGCTGAGGGACGGGGTGAACATCGCCAGGCCCATAATCAAGCCGGGTATAATACTGCTGGGTGCCCACTACATGTGGGGTGATGTGGTCAAAGCCACGGGTCCCGCTTTTCTGATGGTGGTCGCCTTCGTGTTCGGCACGGCGCTGCTGGTGATGGTGCTGGGCAAGCGCTTCGGTGTTCCGGACTCCCTGGCTGGAATCATGGGCGCTGGAGTCGGGATATGCGGCGTTTCGGCGATAATAGCCATGTCGCCCGTGGTCAGGGCGAGACCGAGGGACCTGTTCTATGCCATAGCCACCATACTGCTCTTCGGCACGGTGATGCTCTTCACCCTGCCCTTCGTGGGCAGAGCCTTGGGGATGACCCAGCCGATGTTCGGAGCCTGGGTTGCCACGGCTATACTCAACACCGCCCAGCTCACCGCAGCGGCGGCGCTCTACGACTCCTGGTACACCGGCAATGCAGCCCTGCTCAGCGCAACCATAGTGAACATCGTCAGGGTGGTCTTCATACCCATAATCGTGCTCTTCGGCATCTGGTACTACATAATCCGCCCCGCAGGTGGCAAGGCGGAGAAGGTTGATGTGTGGAGGGTTATAAGCGAGAAGTTCCCTGTCTTTGTGCTTGGCTTCTTCGCCATAGTGCTGCTCAACACCTTCGGGGTCTTCGGCACGGCGGAGCAGCTTGGAAAGCGCTCTCCCCTGGCAACCCTGCTGGGCAAGGACATAATGAAGTGGTACTTCGCCATAGGCTTCGCCGGTATCGGCCTCAACATAGACCTGGAGCAGATGAAGAAGGCGGGGGGAACCGCCTTTGCGATTGGTGTGGTTGCTGCGCTGTTCAAGGCGGGTGCCTCCCTGCTGGTGATTCTCCTCCTGGGACCCGAGTTCTGGGAGAGAATGGTGGTAGGTGGATAGGAGGTGAGCAGCTTGGGTGAGAATCAGAATGAGCTTGAGGCGAAGGACAGGGAAATCTTCATGTCGGAGCGCAGGGAGGACATAGGTGCTCTGATAGTGGCTGCGCTGACCATACTGATAGTGCTGCTGCTGGTCGCCGCCGGGTATCCGCCGGAGAAGCTCTCGGAGATGGTGAGAGCGCCAGCCCACATCCTGGGCTGAGCCTCCCTTTTTTTATGCACAGGATTCTGCTCTGCACCGACGGTGAGTGCAGGAGCGCCGAGGAGTACGCCGTGAGCCTCGCTCATAGCACGGGAGCTGAGCTGGTGGTGCTGCACGTGGTTGACACCAAGCTGCTGAGCAGAACCGTGAGCCACGAGGTCTTCGCCTACGGCAGGCAGGAGTACCTGAGCTACGTGAGCGGTGAGCTTGAGAGGGAGGGCAGGGAGGTTCTTGAGCGGGTGCGCAGGAGGGCTGAGGAGCTCGGGGTGAGGGTGAGGTGCGTGCTCAGGAGGGGCTCGCCGGCTGAGGAGGTGCTCAGGGAGGTGGAGGCGGGCGGGTACTGGATGGTGGTGCTGGGAAGGGGCAGAAGGGGCTTCTTAGCCAGCCTCAGGTCCGACAGGGTGGCTGAGAAGGTGCTCGCCAGGGCAGAGGCTCCCGTCATGCTGGTGTGAGCACCTGCCTCAGGTAAACCACGGCTATGGCGAGGAGGCTTATCGCCAGAAGGCCGAGCTGTATCATCAGCACCAGCATCACCAGCCTGCGCTGCATGGGGTTGAGCTTCAGGAGCAGCCTGTCTATGAGGAGCTTTGTCAGCCTCGCGGGCGGGGTGCCGCTGAGCTCGGCGTAGTGCTTGAGCGCCTTGGCCCAGAGCTCTGCCTCCTGCTGCCTCACCTCCCTGCTCGCGGCAAGTCCTCCCCTGAGGTGGAGCCAGGTTGCTCCCCCATCCTCCCGCAGGGTGAGCTCTATCCTTCCCACGCCGGAGAGGGTGTAGGCAATCCTGCGGGGGGAAGCCTCCTCAACCTCAAACACCACCCTCTTAGGGCTCTTCTCGTCCTCCAGCTTGAGCACCACGGTGCCTCTGCCGCCCTTCTCCACACGGGGTGGCTCAATCACCTCAAGCTCGTCCCACAGGGGGTTGAAGCGCAGCCACTTCTCAAAGTCCCTGAGGAGCTCCTCCACCTTCCAGAGCGGTGCACGCACCTCAACCAGAGCGCCTTCCTCTGCATCCCGGCTGCTCAGCGGGCTCCCTCCTGTTAGAGCCTCGGAGGGAGCAGGTTAAAAACCTTGCGTTTACTTTAAGCGGGGTATCCAAAACTGATTTAAACCTCCCGCTACAGGTAACCTAACATGAAGCTTCTGGTTAGTCCCAGAGGCGCCAGGGGTGCTCTGGAAGCTGTCAGAGGCGGAGCAGATATAGTTGACGTGAAGAATCCGGAGGAGGGCTCCCTGGGAGCCTCCTTCCCCTGGAAGGTGCGGGAGGTCGTGGAGGCGGTTAAGGGCAGGGCTGAGCTCAGCGCCACCGCGGGGGATTTGGACTTCAAGCCGGGAAGCGCCAGCCTGGTGGCTCATGCGCTTGCCTCCCTTGGGGTGGACTACGTTAAGGCCGGCCTCTACGGCATACGCACCCCCGAGCAGGCGGTTGAGATGGGGAGGGCGGTGGTGAGGGCGGCTTCGGAGTACGGTGCCAGGGTGGTGCTCGCCTGCTACGCCGACCACGCGAGGGTGGGCTCCCTTGCCCCGGCTCACCTGCCGGAGGTGGCGCAGGAGTGCGGTGCCCACGGGGTGATGATAGACACCGCCATCAAGCAGGGCGGTGGACTGTTCTCCTGCATGTCCGAGGAGGAGATAAGAGCCTTCGTGGAGCTCGCCCATGAGCTCGGGCTGGTGTGCGCCCTTGCAGGGAGGCTCTCCAGCAGGGACTTACTCAGGGTCAAGGAGCTGGGGGCGGACATAGCTGGCGTGAGAAGCGCCGCCTGCGAGGGTGGCAGGAGGGAAGCTGGAATCTCGGCGGAGCGTGTCAGGCAGCTCAAGAGGCTGGTGGGGTGAATGCGAACCCTTGAGGCGCTGCAGGAGCTCAGGGGGCTCACCCTCGGCATGGTGGGCGTGCATCTCGCAGCCCTGCTTGCCGGCTACCTCAGCGCCTGCTTGGAGCTTGAGTGGGCGCTTGAGATGCGCACCAAGTTTGCTGCATCCCTCGCCACCCACCAGCCCATCCAGCAGATTCTGAGCCTTGTGAGGGAGGGGATGCTGGTGCAGGGCATAGCTCTGACCTTCGGGTACAACCTCACCTACGGAGCCCTGCTCGCAAGCCTGGCTGGGGTTTTTCCTCCTGCCACCGTTGTCCTCGGCGCGTGGCGTGCCTTCTACGTGGGGCTGGTGTACTGCGGCACCCTCAACACCATTGGCTACGCTGTGCTCGTGGGCGGAACCGTTGCACTGGAGTTCACCGCCTACAGCATCGCCTCAGCCGCCGGAATTGAGGTGTTCCTGAGCGCTCTGCGCGGTGAGCCCCGTCGTGGAATCACCACCGCCCTGCGGGCTTACCCCTGGGTTGTGGGGCTCCTCCTGGCGGGGGCGGTGTGGGAGATACTGGGGCTGCGGGTGGTGGGATAGGTGGAGCACAGGGTGCTCTGGGTGGACGTGAGCACAGGGGAGACCTGGGAGGAGGTGCGGGGTCTTGAGCATCTGGGCGGCAGGGGGCTGGGGGTTGAGGTTCTGGCGGAGCACCTGCCGGCGGGTGCTGACCCCTTAGAGGAGCGGAGCATAATAACCTTCTGCACGGGTGTGCTCACCGGCACCCCTGCTCCCGCATCCGGCAGAGCCTGCGCCGTGGCGAAGTCCCCCCTGACCCTGACCGTGTTTGACTCCCACTGCGGTGGGAGCTTCGGGTACCACCTGCGCAGAACCGGCTACTCTGCCTTGGCTATCACGGGCGTGGCTGAAGAGTGGAGCTGGCTTCACGTTACCAGTGAGGGGTGCAGGGTTATCCCCGCGGAGGAGCTGCGGGGTAGGAGCACCTCGGAAACCGAGAGGGTGCTGAGGAGCAAACTCGGCAGGTGCGCCGTTGCGTGCATCGGAAGGGCGGGGGAGAACTTAGTGAGGTTCGCCAGCATAATGCACGGCTCCAGAGCCTTTGGCAGAGGCGGCCTGGGTGCGGTGCTCGGGAGCAAGAGGGTGAAGGCGCTGGCGGTGCAGGGCACCCTCGGGATACCCCTGGCGGAGCCAGCGGCTTTCAGGGCAGAGGCGCTGAAGTGCCACAGGAAGCTGCTTTCAAACCCCGCCTGCATGACCCTGAAGAGGTACGGCACCCCCAACGTGCTTGAGAAGGTGAACTTCCTGGGGGTGCTCCCCACCCGCAACTTCTCAGCTGGAGTGTTTGAGCACGCCGGGAGCTTCGGCGCGGAGGAGGTGATAGGGCACCTGCAGGCGGAGGAGGGGTGCTTCTCCTGCCCCCTGAGGTGCGGAAAGCGCATAAGGGTGGGTAAGGCTGAGGCTGGAAGCCTTGAGTACGAGAGCCTCTTTGCCCTGGGGCCCAACCTGGGGATAGGGGAGCTGGAGCATGTGGTCAGGCTCGCACGGGTGTGCGACGAGCTCGGGATGGACACCATCTCAGCGGGGGGCACCTTAGCGGCGTACTTTGAGGCGCTGGAGCAGCGGGGCAACCCCTGCTGGGGGGACTTCAGGCTCGCTTTAAGGCTTCTCGGGCAGATAGCGGAGCGGGAGGGTGAGGGCATGGCTCTCGCTGAAGGAAGCGCAAGAGCTCTTCCGGAGCACAGCATCAGCGTGAAGCGGCTTGAGCTCCCCGGCTACGACCCCAGGGGTGGAGTTGGTGTTGCCCTGGCATACGCCACCTCCCCCAGGGGCGGGTGCCACCTGCGCGCTCCCGTGTACGTTGATGAGTACCTCGCCCAGACGGTGGACAGGCGCACCACTCAGGGGAAGGCTGAGCTGGTCAAGCACAGGCAGGACCTGCACGCTGCCATTGATTCCTTGGTGATGTGCAGGTTCACCGCGAGAGCTCTGGCTCCTGAGAACTACGCCAGGCTATTCACCCTCGCCTCCGGGGAGCACCTGAGCCCGGAGGAGCTCCTCAGGAGAGGAGAGAGGATATTCTGCATGGAGGTGAGGTTCAACCGCAGGGAGGGGGTGGGCGAGGAGGAGGACACCCTCCCGGAGAGGCTTTTAACCCATGAGATACCCTCGGGCCCATCAGCGGGCATGCGGGCAACCCTTGAGCCCCTTGAGGAGTACCGCTCCCTGAGGAGGTGCTGAGCTCACCCGACCCCTAAGTCGGAGGCGGTGAGCAGCCGGATGCTGGCTGGCTTCTTGACGATGTTGCCCACCTTCGCCCCGACCAAGCACTCAACCTCCTTCTCCGCCGCTATCTCCACCAGGCGCTGGGTTATAACGCCGTCAAATATCACCACCGACACCACTTCCTTGGAGTTCTTGAGCGCCATTGCCAGGTCCCTGACCGCCACCTCTTTGATTATGTTGGCATCCTTGTCCAGCAGGAAGGCCTTGAGGGTGCCCGAGAGGTCGGTGAAGAACTTCCTGAAGGTCTCAAGCTTGCCGTTGTCCTGGGCTTGCTGAGCCTGCTGCGCCGCCTGCTGCTTCTTCTGGCGCTGGCTCTTCCTGGGGGCGAAGGGCTTGGGCTCCTCCTTCTTCTTGATGGACAGGTAGTCCATCACCTGCTCCGCCGGCACCTTGTTGCGCAGCGCCTTGAATATCTCCTTCTTGGTGAGGTCCTCCACCTCCTTGCCATCCGGCGCCCTTGCCACGAAGTCAACCTCAGCCACCTGGAGGAGCTCCCTGAGGATGAGCTCCCCTCCGCGGTCACCGTCAACGAAGGCGGTCACCGTCTTCTTCTTGCTCAGGTTGACTATGGTCTTGGGGATGCTGGTGCCTTCCACAGCTATGGCGTTCTTTATGCCGTACTTCAGGAGCAGCAGCACGTCCGCCCTGCCCTCAACCACGATTATGGCGTCGCTGTCGTCTATGTTGGGACCTGCGGGCAGCTTCTCGGGACCGTACTCCCGTATCTCCCTGAGCCTTATGCTCTCCTTGACCTCCTCGGTTATCTCTATGCTGTCGGGGGTTATGTCCTCAACCATGGTGGTGAGTATCTCCTTCGCCCTCTCCACAACACGCCTGCGCTTGCTCACCCTGACGTCCTCTATGCGCTCCACCGTCATCCTGGCCTCGCAGGGGCCCACTCTGTCTATGGTCTCCAAGGCGGCTGCGAGTATCGCCGTCTCTATCTTGTCCAGGCTGGAGGGCACCTTCACGGTGCCCCTGGACTTGCCACCCACAGACTCCACGTCAACCTCTATCCTGCCTATCCTGCCCGTCTTCTGGAGCTCCCTGAGGTCAAGGTCGTTGCCGAGCAGCCCCTCGGTCTGCCCGAAGATGGCACCAACAACATCAGGCTTCTCAACCACACCGTTGGTCTCAATTCTCGCATGAATGACGTACTTAGTTGTACCCAGGTCAATCTTACCCATCCTGTCATCCTCCTTTTCATACCCCCAGAAAAGCAACTGCTCGGCTGTACCTGCTCACTCTCCCGCTCCTCTACACTGGCACTACGCTTCAGGTAAATTACCTCTGTGAGCATGGTCAATGCATGAGCCGTGAGCCTGTGAGCAATCACTTTTCTGGGTTGTTAGATTCACCTCTAAGTAACGTGGCAAAGGTTTTTTAGCACACCCTCACAACCTTCTCTCATGCTGGTGCCCCTCCAGCTCGTCCTCGCCGCCCGCCCCTTCTTGGGAATTGAGGGCGCCCCCGAGCTCAGCCTCCCGGTTGCCCTGTTGTGGGGTGTGGTGGTGGGGTGGACCTTCGCCACCGTAGGCGCCTTCGGAGGGATACTCGCAGCCGTGGGGCACATAACCGTGCTGGGGCTTGGAGGGTTTGCGTCCTCCGTTGCTGAGACCGACCCCGAGCTGAGCAGGCGGGTGACGGACAGCATACGGGTGTCCAACCAGTGGCTTGTGGGCTTCTCGGCTCTGGTGGCGTGCCTGAGCTATGCAAGGGAGCGCAGGCTGGTGCCGCCCCTCAGCGTGTCCCTCGGTGCGGGAGCCGTGGCGGGCAGCGTGCTGGTGCCCCTCCTGAGCGCGGGCAGGATGAGCCTGAGGAGCTACCTCGGATACTTCGGCGGCTTCACCCTGCTGGTGGGTGCCTACCTGCTGTGGGAGAGCAGGCACAGGAGGAGGAGCCTCAGGGGTGAGGTGCGCCTGGAGGAGGTATCCCTGCGGCGGGTCCGCTTTACCTTCTCGGGGAAGAGCTACTCCTTCCCTCCCGTGCTCCCCTTCATCGCGGGCTTCTGCGTGGGCTCCGTGGCGTCCCTGCTGGGGGTTGGAGGGGGCTTCCTGTACGTGCCCTTCCTCACCAGCGTGCTACGCCTGCCCTACTACATCGTCGCTGGCACCTCAGCCCTTGCCGTGCTCGTGGGCATGAGCGTGAGCATCACCACCTACATGGCGGTAAAGAAGGTTGCCGTTGACTTCACCCTGCTCCTCGCCGAGCTTGCGGGGGTTGCCCTTGGCTCCTTTATCGGCTCAAAAACCTCAGCACGCCTGAGCGAGGTGCACCTCAGGGTTCTCTTCGCCCTCCTCGCCTTCTACGTTGGTATTAGGTACCTGAGCATGGGCTTCCTGGGGGAGAGCCTGCTTCCCCCTTAGCTGCCCCCGCTCTCCTCCTTCTTCTCTTCCCCCGGCTTCTTCTCCTCCCCCTCCTCCTCAAGCCCCTTCTTGAACTCCTTCCTCGCCCTTCCGAGAGAGCGGGCAAGCTCCGGAAGCTTGCTGCTGCCGAAGAGCAGAAGGAGTATCAGAAGAACAACCAGAAGCTCCTGCCCGCCAAGCCACGGCATGGTAACCACCTCAGAATGCTCCCATCAGCCCC
>WANG01000077.1 GCA_015521945.1 Candidatus Hydrothermarchaeota archaeon | reverse complement strand
TCTTGTATATGTAGAAGATAACCACAGCGGCGACGATTATGCCGCCGGCAAGCAGGATGTACTCTATGGCACCCTGCCCCCTTTCCTCCTTCAGAAACTTCTTCAACACTACACCACACCTCCTGTTCATCTTTTATAGTATTTCTTGGATGCAGGAGATATATAAACTCATCGGTTACACTGGCGTAAACACGGCAGCACGGATGTGAAGCACCCCACGCTCTTGAGCATGGAGCCCGCAAGCTTTTTTATCCACCCTCAGAATTTAGGATGGTGGTTGAATGCACAGGATTGCGGTGATACCGGGAGACGGTGTTGGTCCCGAGGTTGTTGCAGAGGGTATAAAGGTGCTTGAGGCGGCGGGGGAGGCTCTGAACATAGGCTTTGAGTGGCGCCGCTACCCCTTCGGTGCGGAGCACTACCTGAGCACCGGGGAGACCCTGAGCGAGGAGTCCCTGAAGGAGCTCTCCGCCTGCGATGCCATCTACTTAGGAGCCGTGGGAGACCCCAGGGTGAAGCCGGGGGTGCTGGAGCAGGGGATACTCCTGAAGCTGCGCTTCCACTTTGACCAGTACATAAACCTGCGCCCCGTGAGGCTCTATCCGGGGATTGAGACCCCGCTGAAGGGCAAGAAGCCTGAGCACGTGAACTTCTACGTGGTCAGGGAGAACACCGAGGACTTCTACGTGGGTGCTGGAGCGAGGGTGCGGGAGAGCGGCAGGGTGGAGCTTGAGGTGGTACGACGCCTTTACAGGCTCAGGTTCGGGGTTGAGGTTGAGAAGGAGGGCTCGGAGGAGGTTGCCTTCCAGCTTGGTGTGGTCTCAAGGGAGGGTGCCGAGAGGGTGATACGCTACGCCTTTGAGCTGGCTGAGCGTGAGGGCATGAGCAGGGTCACGGGGGTTGACAAAGCCAACGTTCTCACCCACGCCTACTCCCTGTGGCGCGAGGTTTTTGATTCCGTCGCCGGTGAGTATGAGGGCATTGAAACCGAGCACACCTACGTTGACGCCGTGACCATGTACTTCCTCACCAAGCCTGAGCACTTTCAGGTTGTGGTCACCCCCAACATGTTCGGGGACATACTCACCGACCTGGGGGCGCAGATTCAGGGTGGCATAGGTCTGGCGCCCAGCGGAAACATAAATCCAGAGGGGGTGAGCATGTTTGAGCCGGTGCACGGCTCCGCTCCCGACATCGCAGGAAAGGGGCTCGCAAACCCTGTTGCCCAGATTCTGGCGGGTGCCCTCATGCTGCGCGAGCTGGGGGAGCCGAGGGCTGCGGAGCTGGTTGAGCGGGCGGTGGCAGAGACCCTGCGCGAGGGTGTGCGCACCCCCGACATAGGCGGGAGAGCCTCAACCTCCCAGGTAGGGGATGCAGTTGCGGAGAAGCTCAGGGAGCTGGCGGAGTACTGAGGAGCGGGTGGTGGAGTACTTAGAGGCGCACCGCACCGCCCTGGGGAAGGAGCTGCAGGAGGCGCTGGGCACTGAGACCTTCCACCTGTGGCGTGCGTGCATGCTCAGCCCCAGGGTGCTGCTAAGGCGTGCCGGCAGGAGGTACCTCAGGCTTGACCGCCGCGTGCCAGGGTATGCCAGGCTGTCGCCCTCAATCCAGCGGGAGTTCCTCACCTACACCGTAGCCGGGCTCGTGGAGGAGGAGGTTGAGACGGCTGTTGAGGAGGTGGAGAGGCACATAGCCGAGACCAGCAGGAGGAAGCTCTCCCTGGCGAGGAGCATAGCCTCCGAGGTTCTCCGAGCCCTGGGTGAGGACAGGATGTGCATAATCATCGGCGGGGATGTGCCCCTCGGAATGGCGCACAGCGACCCCAGGCAGGAGCGCAGCACGGGGGAGCTGGTTGCCGGCTCTGACCTTGACATCGTGGTCATACTCGCCGAGGGGGCGGAGGAGCTTGAGGAGGCTGTGGACGAGCTGCTCTTCAGGATAAAGCTGAGGCTGCTCGCAATGCCGAGGAAGGAGGAGCTTGACTACCTGGTTAAGACCTGGAGCAGCGCATGGGCGCAGCTTGAGTTCAGCAGCTTCAGGGACATGGTGGCGTGCAAGGTGCTGAGGGAGGCGGCTTTTCTGGGGGGTGCACGGGAGCTGCTTGATGAGCTCAGGGAGGAGATGAGGCGCAGGAGCGTGGTGGAGAGGCTTGAGGAGCTTGAGAGGCGGGCTGAGGCTTACAGGGAGGAGTGCGAGCGCCTGCTCCTCGGGGTGGAGGCTCCTGAGGAGGAGCTGCTGCTGCGCACCTTCACCACCGCCATGGAGGCGGAGGAGGTGTTCTGATGCCCCGCATCAGGGTGCTGGACAGGCGCACCGCCATGCTCATAGCCGCCGGCGAGGTGGTTGAGCGCCCGGCGAGCGTTGTCAGGGAGCTGGTGGACAACAGCATAGACGCTGGAGCCACGAGAATCAGGGTGGAGATACAGGACGGCGGGAAGAAGCTGATACGGGTGAAGGACAACGGCATCGGCATGAGCCACGAGGATGCCCTGCTCGCCTTCAGGTCCCACGCCACCAGCAAGATATCCTCCGCGGACGACCTGCTCAGGATAACCACCCTGGGCTTCAGGGGGGAGGCGCTGCCCAGCATCGCCAGGGTGTCTAAGGTGACCCTGCTCACCAGGGAGCGGGACGCCCTGGAGGGCACCAAGGTGGTGGTGGAGGGGGGCAGAGTGGTGGAGCACTCCCCCGCGGGCTGCCCTCCCGGCACCAGCATGCAGGTTGAGAGGCTTTTCTACAACACCCCCGCGAGGAGGAAGTTCCTGAAGGGCAGGGCTGCGGAGACGAGTGCGGTCGCCTCCCTCCTCACTAAGTACATGCTCGCCTTCCCGGAGATTCACTTTGAGTTCGTGAAGGATGGCAGGAGCACCGTTTTCCCGGCTTCAGGGCAGAGGAGCAGGATTGCACGCCTCTACGGCGCCGGGGTGGCTGAGAAGCTGCGGGAGTTCTCCTTTGAGCACGGCTCCTGCCGGGTTCACGGCTTCGTCTCACCTCCTGAGCTTGCCAGAGCCACGCGTGCGGAGCAGTACCTCTTCGTAAACCGCAGGTATGTGCGCAGCAGGCTCCTTCCCGCTGCCATAGACGAAGCCAGCCATGGGATGGTGCAGGGGGGAAGGCACCTCATGGTTTTCGCCTTCCTTGAGCTCCCTCCCGAGCAGGTGGACGTGAACGTGCACCCCGCCAAGGTTGAGGTCAGATTCAGGGACGAGGAGGCGCTGCGGGAGGTGCTCATCCGTGCGCTGAGGGAGGCGCTCAGGGGCGGTGAGGTGTCCGAACCCAGGCAGCTCTCCCTCCCCGCCTCCCCTGTGCACCGTAGCTCCGCGCCCCCGGGGGAGGTCAGGGAGAGCCGGGCAGAGTATTCGCCGTCTCATGCAGAGCCCCTGCAGGAGCTCAGACCCCTCGCCCAGCTCCACGCCACCTACATACTTGCCGAGTCACCCTCGGGCCTGGTGCTGGTGGACCAGCATGCGGCTCACGAGCGCGTGCTCTTTGAGAGGTTCCTGAGGCAGCTTGAGGAGGGCAGGATAAAGAGGCAGCGCCTCGTCTCCCCGGCGCTGCTGGAGCTCTCACCCAGGGAGGCGGCGCTTCTTGAGGAGAACCTGGAGCACATTGAAGAGCTGGGGCTTGAGATTGAGAGGTTCGGGGAGCGCACGTACTTGGTC
>WANG01000076.1 GCA_015521945.1 Candidatus Hydrothermarchaeota archaeon | reverse complement strand
GTAACCCTCTGGTACTTCCTGGCAGCCTTGGTCTGGATGCCCGTGGTGTACTTCGTGGGCAATGTGATGTGGACACCCAGGGGGGCGCTGTACGGGGTTAACGATGCGATAGTCAACTGGTTCTACGGGCACAACATCCTCGGGCTCTGGTTCACACCCCTCGGCGTGGGCGCCGCCTACTACCTGCTCCCGAAGCTGGTGCAGAAGCCCCTGTACAGCCACAGGTTATCTCTGCTAGGCTTCTGGACCTTGGGGCTCTTCTACCCCTGGGTGGGCACCCACCACCTGATATTCGGACCCGTTCCCGTGTGGGCTCAGAGCGTTGCAATAATCGCAAGCGTGGCAATGGTTTTGCCCGTGCTGGCGGTTACAGTGAACTTCTGGAAGACCATTGAGGGGAGGTGGCACCTGCTCGCCGATGCTCAGGGGCGCCTCTCCGCAGGCGACAGCGTTGCTTTAAAGTTCCTGGTGCTCGGGGGCGTGTGGTACCTGCTCACCTGCCTGCAGGGTCCCTTTCAGGCTCTGAGGCAGGTTCAGCCCTACGTGCACTTCACCAACTGGGTGGTGGCGCACGCTCACCTTGCGCTTCTCGGCGCCTTCAGCTTCTGGGGGTTTGCGTGCATCTACTACGCCCTCCCCAGGCTCACGGGGGCTGAGGTGAGCCCCCGCCCTGCAAAGGCTCACTTCTACCTGCTCACCCTCGGGCTGAGCGGCTTCATCGCAAGCCTGACGGTGGCAGGCCTGATTCAGGGCTCCTCCTGGCAGGCGGGGGTGCCCTTCGTTGATGTGGTTGCCTCCCTGAGACCCTACCTTGTGGTAAGGCTGGTCTCAGCGGTGCTGATGGTCGCCTCGGTGTACATCTTCATCTACGCCGTCTTCAGCTCCCTGCGGGGGGTGCGGAGATGAGGGCTCTCACCATCGCAGCCGGAGTGGCGGCGCTCGTGGGCGTGGCGCTCTTGGTTACGGTGCTCCTCCCCATGGGCGACTCAAGCCTATACGAGCCCTCCCCTGAGCTCAAGCCCCTGAATGAGCTCCAGGAGAGGGGCAGGCAGATTTACATACGCGAAGGCTGCTGGTACTGCCACACCCAGCAGGTGCGCAACCTGAGCATGGACGTGCGGTACTACGGCAGGGTTTCGGAGCCCGGGGAGTACGCCTACCTCTCGCCTGTGCTCTTAGGCACGGAGCGCACAGGGCCAGACCTCGCCAGGGTTGGCGGGGTTTACTCCGATGACTGGCATCTGGCGCACTTCATCAACCCCCGCTACACCGTCCCCAGGTCAATAATGCCCAGCTTCTCCTACCTCTCGCAGGAGGAGCTTGAGGCTCTTATAGCGTACGTGCAGAGCCTCGGTGGAGCCGAGGCGGAGCGCAGGGCTGAGATGCAGCGCAGGATGAAGCGGGCGATGCTTGAGGCGCAGCGCTTAGGCAAAGAGGAGGAGATGATGCAGGCGATGGTGCCCGCGAGCTACAGGAGCCTTGAGAACCCCCTTGCAGGCAGCGCTGAGGCGGTGCTCTTGGGGAGGAAGCTCTTCGCAGAGAACTGCTCCGGCTGCCACGGCAGCGGTGGAGGTGGAGACGGTCCAGCAGCTAAGTACCTCGCGCCAAAGCCTGCGAACTTCACCAGCGCCGAGTTCATGAGCACGGCAAGCGACGGCAGGCTGTACTACTCCATCCTGAGGGGAGTGCCCGGCACGGCGATGCACCCCTTCGGAGCCAAGCTCACCGAGCGGGAGGTTTGGAGCATAATCGCCTACCTGCGCACCCTGGAGGAGTGAGCATGGAGGGGTACAAGCTTGCGGTGGCGGCAACGGTGCTTCTCACCCTGGGCACGGCTCTTGCGCTTGCCTGGGCGATACGGGCGAAGCAGTTTGACGAGGAGCCCAAGTACAGGATGCTTGAGGATAAGGATTAAGTAGCAGGAGGTTGCAGTTTGGGTAAGGAGGCTGAAAGTTGAAGGAGCACGAGCACGGGGAGGGTGAGCACGCCCACGGGGCTCACGCCGCCGGGAAGCACGAGCCAGAGAGGGAGCGCGCGCATGAGGGCGCAGCGCAGGATGAGGAGCACGTGCCCGAGGGGCATGCGGAGCACGGGCAGGGAGCGCATGCCGGGCATGAGGGGCACGGGGAAGGTGAGCCCGCTCAAGGAGCACATGCGGGGCATGTGGAGAAGGAGGGAGAGCATGCGCGGCACACACACGAGCACCACATCGCCGACTTCAGGAAGCGGTTCTTCGTCTGCCTTGCTTTAACCGTACCCATCCTCGCCCTCTCCGAGATGATCCAGCTCTGGCTGGGCTTCAGGCTGGAGATACCCTACCAGAGGCAGGTGGTCTTCCTGCTCTCCTCGGTGGTGTACTTCTACGGCGGTGCCCCCTTCCTGCGCGGAAGCTTTGGCGAGCTCAGAGCGAGGCAGCCCGGGATGATGACCCTGATAAGCTCCGCCATCTCTGTGGCTTTCTTCTACTCCTCTGCAACGGTTTTCCTGATACGGGGTCAGGACTTCTTCTGGGAGCTGGTAACCCTTATTGACATCATGCTCTTAGGGCACTGGATAGAGGCGAAGAGCATACTCGGCGCCTCCCGTGCGCTTGAGGAGCTGGTCAAGATAATGCCCACGGTGGCGCACTTAGTGGAGGGGGACAGGGTAAGGGACGTGCCCGTGACGCAGCTTAAGGCTGGGGATGTGGTGCTGGTAAAGCCAGGGGAGAAGATTCCCGCCGATGGTGTTGTGGTTGAGGGCGAGAGCTACGTGAACGAGGCGATGCTCACGGGTGAGTCAAAGCCCGTGAGGAAGAAGGCTGGAGACGAGGTTATAGGCGGGGCGATCGTGGGGGAGGGCTCGCTGAAGGTTGAGGTGAGGCGCACGGGCGAGGAGACCTACTTGGCGCAGGTGATAAAGCTGGTGAAGCAGGCGCAGGAGAGCCGCTCAAAGACCCAGGATTTAGCCAACAGAGCCTCTGCCATGCTCTTCTACGTCGCCATGGCGGTGGGTATAACCACCTATGCCGTGTGGTACTCCAAGGGGATGCCCGAGTTTGCGCTGGAGCGCGCCGTAACGGTGCTGGTTATAGCATGTCCTCATGCGCTGGGGCTTGCGATTCCTCTCGTCGTCGCCATCTCCACCTCCATCACAGCCAAGAGCGGGATACTCATAAGGGACCGCCGCGCCTTTGAGGCTGCGAAGGACCTCAACGCCGTGGTGTTTGACAAGACGGGCACCCTCACCGAGGGGAAGTTTGGTGTTAGCGACGTGGTTGCCTTCATCCCCGAGGAGGAGCTACTCTCGCTTACGGCGAGCGTTGAGCGCAACTCGGAGCACATAATAGCGAAGGCGATAGTAGAGCATGCCGAGAGGGCTGGTGTTGAGGTGCCGCCCGTGGATGAGTTCAGAGCCATCCCTGGAAAGGGCGCCTGCGGGAGGGTGGCAGGGAAGGAGGTGTGCGTGGGCAGCCCCAAAATGCTGGAGGAGATGGGCATAAGCGTGGAGGACGAGCGCATAAGGGAGCTTCAGAGGCAGGGCAAGACGGTTGTGTTCACCCTCGTTGACGGCAAGCTCGCAGGTGCTTTTGCGCTTGCCGACAGGGTGAGGGAGGTCTCCAAGGAGGCGGTTAGGCTCCTGAAGGAGCGCGGGGTTAAGGTGTACATGCTCACCGG
>WANG01000075.1 GCA_015521945.1 Candidatus Hydrothermarchaeota archaeon | reverse complement strand
GTGGAGCAGAGCCAGGAGAGCCAGTGGGGCAACATCAGCGAGATCAAGAGGGTGTGCGGGGAGAAGACCCTCGTGGCTGTGGCAGGCGGGATACGGGTTGACAGGGTGAAGGAGGCGCTCGCCTCCGGGGCTGACATCCTGGTGGTCGGGAGAGCCATAACCTGCGCCAAGGACGTTACAGGCGCCGCACGGGCTTTCCTCAAGGAGATGGGCGTTACAGAGGTGGACCAGTTCAGGGTGATGACCGACTTCTGAGTCTGCAGAGCCTTTGAGCACACGTGTGCACTGCTACGCCTGTTTTTCAGAATGCGAAACACAACCTTTAAATAAAGCGCCGTCAACGGGTAGGTATTTAGGGGGGGTTATCTGAATGAAGAAGCATGGTTTAGCCGTGTCTGTAGCTTTAGCTTTGCTGATAGCGGTGGCAATGTCTGGAGCTGCACATGGATACCACGTTACGGCATATACGTCAAAGATACTCTATGAAAAGAGTGAAATCCTTGAGATTGATGGTACAGTAAACACAAGCACACCTGCAACTGTTTACATAGTGATATACAACTCATCTGATGCGCAGATTGTTAATGTGAGCACGGTTAGCAACGTCAGCGGCAATATTTCCACCTTCTCTAAGGCCATACCTCTCTCCAGCTTTCAGCTCGGGAAGTACTACGCCCTCGTTTACAACCAGCCGGATGAGAGCGTGAGGCTGGAGTTTGAGGTGGTGGATAAGGCGCTCTACATAAGGGTCAGGCTGCTCAACACCTCCGAGGTTGTCATGGTGAACACCAGCACCGTGGTGAGCACTCCCTCCTACGCGGGCGGCAACTTCACCGACTTCTTAGCCTCGGGCTACGAGGTGCACTACGGCACCGCGGGGGTTCTGGCGGGAGGCGCCACAGCCCACTTCGTGCTGGTGAACCAGACAGCGCCCGGGGTGTTTGACACCATCTACGTGGATGACGACCCGAGGTTTGAGCTCTACAATTCGGCTGAGGATGCAGGCTCGGCGCCCATGGTTGAGACCCCCCTGCGAAGAGGCGATAAAGTCGGAGACTACTCGGTGGTTGATGTGGAGTTTGGCACCGGCAACAGGGTGCTGCTGGCAAAGCTCAGGCCCACCTCCAGCTACTCCGCGGGGGAGCAGGTGCGTTACCTTGTGGTGGTGAGGGACAGCTCGGGCAGGATACTGGACGGCCTCAACCTGAGCGTTGAGCTGCGCCACTCCAACGGCACCCTTATAGCCTCCTCCAGCGGGGTGCTGCAGAACGGGTACCTGAGTGGCAGCTTCACTGCGCCATCCCAGCCTGGGAGCTACATGATAACGGTGAACTCCACCCTGGGGATGGAGGTCTTCAGCGTGGATACCTTCAGGCTCTTCGGCAAGATTACGGACGTAAGTGGTAACCCCATGAGCGTTTTCGCGCCTGACCCGAGGGTTAAGGTGGTGGCGGTCGCCAAGAGTCTGAGCGGGGAGATGCTCAACCTCACCAACGCCTCTGCCAGGATTACCTACCCCAACGGCACCTCCGTAACCCTTGAGCTCTCTCCGGAGGAGCAGGGAGTTTACTCCGGGGAGCTCAACCTTGCTGGTGCGCCCACGGGTGACTACGGTGTAACCCTCACGGGAGCCTACGCATCAACCCAGCAGGAGGTGACCCTGGGTTTCACCGTCGCCAGAAGCAGGGCCGAGCTCTACGCCATAAACGTCAGGTTCATTGACCAGGCAGACGAGGGCGGTGTGTTCGTCAACGCCTTCCACCCCGGCGGGGACGTGACCCTTCTCGCTGTACTGAGCGACGTTACCAAGGGCGGGATGATGGCAGCTGGACCGGAGGGTGCGGGGATAATACCCATAGACGACCCCTCCACGCCGGTGGATGAGTGCACCACCAGGGTTGAGCTCACCGAGCTCAAGGACGAGCGGGACGTCTCCTACCTGGGCAACGTAAGCGTCAGCATAATGAACCTGAGCAACTTCCTGGACTACCTGAGCAGTAGGGGGGCGGCTCCCTCGGACCCGCCACCTGAGAGCCTCCTCACCCAGTGCATGGTTGTGGTGTCCAACCTCAGCAAGCAGGGCACCTACAGGGCGAAGGTCAGAATCACCAGGGGCGGCGAGAGCAGGGTTGCCGGAGCAGCCTTCGGTGTGCAGGAGCTGTACGCCTACGGCACCACCGTTGACTTCAACGGTGAGGACTTCAGCTTCAACGTGCCCAACTCAACCCTGAGGGTCAGGCTGAACGTCCAGAACCTTCTTACCCGCGATTTCCTTCCACCTGAGAGCATAGTGGACGCCAACATAGTTAGCCTCAGGCGAGACTTTCCGAGCTACAGGGAGGTGGACATAAGCACCATCGCACCCACGGTGAACGTCAGCGGCGGGGTTATGTCCTTCCAGGCACCCAACATGGAGGGGTTCTTCACGATGCGCTTCAGGTTCAAGGCGAACGTCAGCGGCGAAATCAAGGAGGGCGTGGGGAACGCCTACTTCATGCTCAAGAAGTACATAATCTGGGCTGAGCCAGCGTGCAGCGGCGAATTTGGGCCCTGCGTGTTCCCCAGCACCTCCAACGTCTCCCTCAGGGTCTACATAGCCGATGCCACCAAGGGCTCCCTGCTTGACCTCGGTGCAACGGGCAGCGCCCTCTGCACCACCTGCGACGGGCTGGTGGCGAAGGTGAGGGCGCTGAGGAACGACCAGCTCGGAGTTGAGGTTCCTGAGAGTGAGTACGGCGTTTACGGGGGCGGAATACTCAATGGTAAAGGGGTAATGAACCTCAGCCCCTCCAGCGGTGAGTTCTCCACGGGCTGGTACGGGGTGGACGTTGAGGTTTACAACCCTTCGGACCCCAACGAGAGCTACTTCGGGTTCGGGTGGTTTGAGGTGAGGAACTTCTTTGTGGACGTCCTGCCGGTGAATACCGAGAACGGCACGCTGATGGCCACCAGGAGCTGGGGCAGCAGCACCTATCCTGTGAACTCCTCCATCGCTTTTGCGGTCATTCCCAGGGACCCCGCAGACTGGAGCATTCTACCGGTGCAGAACGTGAGCGTGGTCAATGTGCAGCGTGTTGATACCTGGCCCCCGGTTGACGTGCCCTACACACTGATTGACATCTCGGAGAGGCAGGTGGTGGTGGAGGACGTGCCCTTCCCGGTGAACATGACGGTGGCGAACATCACGGGCATAGCGCGTGAGGGCATGTACAGCATAAACGTGAGGGTTGCCACGCCCAACGGCACAGACGTGGGCACCTTCTGGTTTGACCTTTCAAGCTTCCGGGCGGAGCTGAGCTACCGGGGGATGTACGAGTGGCCGCCGCTCTACAGCTCAGGTGAGAACCTGACGGTAACCGTGAGCGCTTTCAACTTTGACGGCTCACCCCACCAGCTCAGCCAGAACGCCACCCGCCTCACAAGCCTGTTTGACATAAAGCGGGGCACCCCCGTCAGGGTCAACTCCTCCACCCTGTGCCAGGGCAACATCTGCAACATCACCGTTGAGCTCAGCCCTCTGAAGAGCGGGGAGTATGATGCCAGGATAAGGATAGGCGACACCCAGGGGGCGGTGAAGGAGGACGGTGTCTGGTTCAGGGTGCGGGACCTGATTCTTGGCATACCGAGCATTGAGGAGGTATGGCTCTGGGACACCGACACCTCCAAGAAGACCCTGAAGCTCTTCGGCATAGACCCCGCTCAGCTCGTTCCCCCGGGCAACTACACCACCTCCTACGAGGGGTGCATTTCAAACATGATAGAGAACGAGTGGTTCTTCTCGGGGCAGAACATAACCCCGCGCCCCCTGTGCTTCTTCCACAACACCACGGAGCTCTGGGTCAGCCAGGATGCCAACTTCACGGGCGCTCCCAGCGCTGCGGTGGGCGGGCTCATTCAGGACCCCTACGGCGCCATCTGGCGGGTTGAGTCCCTCAACAGGGAGGAGGTCACCCTGCGCGGGATGAACGTGCTCGCCTCCACGGGCGCATGGCTTAACACGTCTCTCTCAAAGAGCGGGGTAATCAGGATGGGCAGGATGGATGAGGCGTACCTCGGGGGCTGGGATCCGAGCACGGGGCAGCCGCGTGGGCTGGACCTGAACGGGGACGGAGACGCTAACGACACCGCCTACGTCGCCATAGCGGACTCGCGGAAGGCGGGGGTTTACGACACCCTCTTCTTCTCCTTTGACTCCAACTTCTCCTCCTACGCCTCGGTGATGGACCCGCCGGCAAAGCGCACCTTCGCCGGCGGAAGATTTACCCTGCTGAGCATAGACCCGAGGGCTGACAGGGTCAGGATATACACCCGTGGCAGGGGCGACTGGGCGGAGCTCGGGGATGTGCGTGTCGGGGACATGGTGAACCTGCCGGTGATGGTCACCACCCCCGCGGGCATGCCCGTGGTGGCGAACATCACGGTCTCCCACGTTCGCGTTGACACCGCTACAGGCGCTCCGGTATTTCTGAGCCTTTCCCCGCCGGTAACCGCCACCATAAACGGAACCGGCGAGGTTGCGGTGAACCTCAGCCAGTACAACCTGAGCTCTGGAACCTACGCCTTTGAGATAGCCGCCGAGGTGAACGGTACCCTGGAGACCTTAGAGGAGTGGATGTGGCCCAGGGTGACGGTGCGCTCCTTCTTGGTGAGCACCACCACCGGGATGGCTGCCTATGCGGGGGAGTTCAGGCCCCTGCCCATGCAGGTGCTTGACTGGAGGAACTACTCCAGCATACCCGAGGTGTTTGAGGTAACGGGCGGGGTGAACTTCTCCATGGCAATGGAGGTGCTTGATGGCTCAAGCATCTTCATAGGTGGGTGCACCGACCCCTTAGATGCAGGTGCGGGTGAGAACTACACCCTGCGCAGCTACAGGCTCTCGGACCCCGCTGGAGACTACTTCTTCTACGTGAGCACGGCCAACTCCAGCACCCTGTGGGTGCGCAAGGGAGACTGCAACTTCGCAGCACCGGGCACTGAGGTGTACCCCGTGAACGCCTCTATAAACATAACCTTAGAAGGCAGGGTGTACATGATGAGCGTACTCGCCGCGGAGGCGTATCCCGGCGGGCAGGCGCTGGTTGTTATAGGCGTGCCCGACTCCAGCCTGAACCAGAACCTGCTCTCCCACCCCCTGATGGAGGATGCGAGCGGGAGCAGGTGGCGCATCCTGTCCTTCAGCGCGGGTGGCAGGGTGTACAACGCCATACTCGCCAACTCCAGCGCTCCGTACCCCCTCTGCGAGCTCCAGGGCATCCTGGAGTGTGCGAAGGCTGCCTACTTCACCACCGACGGGAACTACTCAGACTCTGGGGAGGTGCTCGCGGGCATGCCCGTAGCCAATGGCAGCGAGCTCTACCTGGCGAAGATAGGTCCTGGGGCGTATGACGGCATCGCCATAGCCAACTCCTCCCTCACGGGAGTCAGGGCTGCGGTGGACGTGATGCTGGAAGACGGGTACGTGCCCATGCTGGGCGTGCTCAGCGAGAGCGCCCTTGGAGTTGACCTCAACCTCAACGGCAACTATAGCGAGGTGTTCTACGCGGTTCTCGGGGACGATTCCCCCGACGGGGTACCGGCGCCCACACTGGTGCTGGTGGATGACGACTTGGCGCTCACCCAGCCCTGGTGGGGCGAGGGCTTCAACGGCTCTCAGGTGCTCAACCCCAAGGACTTCTACGGCAGCGAGGGCGGCAGCATGGTGGAGCAGATGGGCCAGATGCCCACGGACGCGTGGAGCGGGATGATAGGCTTCGGTCCCTACAACGAGTCCCTTGGGCCTGAGGAGCAGCCCTTCTGGAGCGTGAAGCACTTCAACGGCACCCACATGCTCCTCGTGAGGGACAGGTGGGTCTTCAACGACACCGACACCCTCAGCTTCATGCTCAGCGCCTACGACTTTGACAGGACACCCATAGCGGGTGCGAACGTGAGCATCGCCTCGGTGGTGGTGTTCACACCCCTGGGTCCGAAGGTGCTGCAGGAGGGCACCGACTACACCACCTCTGGAGGCGGTACCACCGACTCCAGCGGGTACGCTGTCATCTCACTCTCTCCCCTCACGAGGTGGCAGGAGGGCGACTACTCGGTGTCCCTCAGGGTTGAAGGCCCGGGAGGTAAGGAGAAGATTGACGTCTGGCTCAGGATAGGGGGGTGGTAGAGGTGAGACTGGTATTCCTTGCTTTGCTGCTGCTCGCGCTGCCAGCGGTGCACGCTGTTAGCGTGAGCGTGACCCAGCCGGGAGCAGACCCGGGGACGGTGATGAAGGGCAGGTACTTCACCGTGACAGTCTCGGGGCTCAGCGGCAGCGGCACCGCCACGCTGGTGCTCCCCCCGGGGGTGACGGTGGAGGAGGGCACCACCAAGTCCTTCAGCTCGGGTACGGGCAGCGTATCCTGGACCACGGCAATAGCCGGGCAGACCATGACGGGGCAGAAGGTGTACGTTAGCGTCAGCACCACGGGAAGTCCGGTAACCGGGGAGTCCGACCCCTTTGACATCGTGCTGCCACCCTCCCTGGAGCTCAGCGTGTATCCCTCCTCCTTCACCGACCCGAGCGGCAAGGTGAGCCTCCAGCTCACCATCAAGAACTGGGGCGAGACCACCGCCAGGGATGTGAACATAAAGCTCGCCCTGCCCCAGGGGGTGGGCATCTCCTCTGGAAGCGCATCCCAGACCATCTCCGCCATCCTGGGGGGTACGGGAGGCAACGGGGAGAGCAGGGGCGTATCCTGGGTGCTCAGCTTTGACAGCCCCACTAACAGCAGCATAGGCATAACCGTGTCCCCCTCCAACGCTGACTCAAAGTCGGTGAGCGTTCCCGTGGTGGTGTACGCCAAGGAGGCTCCGCCTCAGGGTGGCGCCTCCGGTGGAGGCGGCGGAGGTGGAAGCGTATCCGAGAAGCCCAACGTCAGGGAGATACCGAGGATACTCTCAGGCACCCACTACTTAGTGAGCTTTGACCCTAAGTACGTGCCCGGGCTGGAGAGCGTGCAGATATTCGCCGCGGTTGACCAGTACCTCACCAGGCTGACGGTGGAGTCCTTCCTGAAGAGGCCGGAGTGGGTGAACTTCGGGGAGCCGGAGGGTAGGGTGTACCGCTACTACAGGATAACGTACAGCAAGCCCGCCACCTACGTTGAGAAGGCGAGGATAACCTTCAGGGTGAACGAGAGCTGGCTCAAAGCCGAGGACATAGACCCCGAGAAGCTGGTGCTCTACCGCCTGAGCACCACAAGGGAGTGGCAGCCCCTCCCCACCAAGCCTGAGGAGCGGGGAGACGGGTACATAAGGTACTCAGCCACGGCTCCCGGCTTCAGCTGGTTTGCGGTGGTGGGTGAGCCGGGCACCGGCTTCAGGGACATCTTCGCCGAGCTCAAACAGGTGGTGCAGGAGGCTGAGGAGGGGGCGGAGGTGCCAGAGCTTCCAGCCCCGGCGCAGGAGGAGGAGCAGCTCATTCCTCCACCACCTGCCGCTGAGAAGCCACCTGCACCAGAGCAGGAGACGCAGCAGGAGGAGAAGCGGGGGATATGCGCCCCCGTGGGCGTGCTCCTGCTCCTCCTGCCCCTGCTGGCGATGAGGAGGCGCCTACACCGGTAGGCTACCTGCCCTCCTCAGCCTTCACCCTCTTCCCGCAGTTTATGTCAATGCACCTGAGGGTTCTCCTCTTCCCGGTGCCCACGCTAACCATCGGCAGACCGCAGGACTCGCAGGTCCTGTCTGTGGGCTCAATCCTCCCCCTCTGGAGCAGCGGGAAGGAGGTACTGCACTCCGGGTACCCCTCGCACCCTATGAACCTCTTGCCCGTCTTCTTTGAGCGTATTATCCTTAGCTTCCTGCCGCACCTCGGGCACCTCCCCACGACCTCGCTGCTCCTCTTGGACTCCACAGCCTCGCTGAGCTTCCTTCCGATATCTCCCAAGTGCCTCTTGAACTCCCCGATAATCCTCTCAAGCTCGGCCCTCGCCTCCGCCAGGGTCTTCTCCGGGTCCTCCTCCCCCCTCTGAATCCTCTCAATCTTCTGCTCAAACCTCCTGGTAAGCTCCTCGCTGATTATCTCTGGCACGTGCCGCTCCAGCGCCTCAATCACGCTCATCCCTATGGGGGTCACCCGTATCTGCACCCCAGTGATGTACTCCCTCCTGTACAGGGTGTCCACCACCTCCGCCCTCGTGGCTTTGGTGCCCAGCCCCCTGCGCTCCAGCTCTGCCACCAGGGTTGCGGGGTTGTACCGCCTCGGAGGCTCCGTCTCCCCCTCCTCCAGCACCACCTCCTTAACCTCAAGCACGTCTCCAGGCTCAATCTCCGGGATGCGGTGCTCCTCGGGCGCGCCGTAGGGGTAGAAGCGCCTCCACCCCTGCTCCAGGGTGCTCGCCAGGGCGAACCTGAACCTCTCCCCCTCAATCTCCACCTCACCCTCCAGCACCCTGCGCCTGCACGCCCCTGCAAAGCAGGCCAGGAACCTGCGCACTATGAGCTCGTACAGCTTCGCCTCCCTCTCGGG
>WANG01000074.1 GCA_015521945.1 Candidatus Hydrothermarchaeota archaeon | reverse complement strand
TAGAGGGCCACAAACGCTGGAACTGCACTCTGGTTGTCACCTGCTATCCCGAACTCGGGTGGTGCACCGACGAGCTGAGGAAGATATTTGACAACGTGCTTGTTGTCACCATATCCGGTGGCGAAGCCAGAGTAATCGTGGACAAGTTCTACGGCGGAATTCCAGAGGAGCGCTGTCTGCCTCTCAAATCTTAGCCTACTTAGCCATCTGCGCTTCAAGCACGAAATCGTTGGCAATCTCCCACAGCACCGTCTTTATCTCCTGCTGCAGCTCCTCCATCTCCTTTCTGCCCCCGTACAGAGCAGGCTGCAGGGGCTCCATGAGTATATCCGCCGCTCTAAGCGCCCTCTCCCTCGCATCCAAGCGCGGGTCGTCCAGCACCTCCTTTGCCCGTCTCGCAACCTCCCTTATATGCTCCGGCACCTGCTGTATTCCGATCTGCCTGAGCTTCTTCTGCACCGCCTTATCCTCTGGGTTCAGGAACAGCTCAAGGGAGTAGGATATCCTCTTAGCCGCCTCAATGGTCTTCGCCTGCCTCTCCACCCAGTCAAGACTGTACCTCACCACGCTCAGCCTTCGCATCGCCTCCTCAATTATCAGCCTGCGTATTGACGCCGGAAGCTGCTCATCCCCCTGGAGCTCCGCGAGCAGGCTCTCAGCCCTTGATATCCTCTCACCCACAGGCACCGAGGCATCCTTGAGCACCCTCTCAACCTCGCCCACCTTCTCCCTGGCGGAGTCAGGGATATCCTCAAGCTTCAGCCCCATGGTCCTGAGCATCTCCTTCGTCTCCCTGTCCTTACCCACAAACACCTTCAGGTTCTCGGCAATCATGCTCAGCTCACGGTCAGCAAAACTTCCGCTCATGAGACGCACCTCCGGGCATAACTCTGGAGGCGGGATATAAATAATTTTTTAAGGTTATGGTGCAGGCATCTCAGAGCACCTCAGGAGGAAGGTGGAAGCTTGAAGTTTGCCAACCGCTACAAGGACTACGTGGTCATCAACCCCCTGATGCGTGGCGGGATTCTGCCTGAGCATGTGCAGGAGCAGCTCTGCAGGGACGGGTGGCTTGAGATAGGCTATTCGGTGTGCCACGACTGCATTGAAGGGAGGAGCAGCCTCATCACCAAGCCCCCGGTCAGGAACTTTCTGAAGCAGGTTGCCCAGTTCTTCGGTGGAGACGAGGCTGAGCACACCTTCGGGTGCAGAGGTGCCCAGTACGTGGTGATGAAGACCATCGCCGAGTACGCAAAGGAAGAAAACCTTGAGCCCGTGGTTGTGAGCGACCCCAATTCCCACTACTCCACAAACATAGCGGCGGAGATGGTGGGGCTGCGCGTTGTGGAGCCCCCCCACACGGGCTACCCCGAGTACAGGGTTACCGTAGAAGCCTACCAGGAGAAGATAGAGGAGGTGGGCAGGCCCGCGCTCGTGGTGGCAACCCACGCCGACCCCTACTTCGGCAACCTTGAGCCCGTGGAGGAGCTGGGCAGGCTGTGCGAGGAGCTTGAGGTGCCCTTCATGGTCAACGCCGCCTACACCGCCGGCGTCGCCCCCATAGACATGAAGCAAATGCGCGCCGACTTCCTCACCGTCAGCGCCCACAAGAGCATGGCATCCCTCGCCCCCCTCGGCTTCGTTGTAACCACCTACGAGTGGAGCCGCCGCGCCTTCGCCCCCTCAAAGTCAAAGGCGGAGTGGACCGGCAGGGTCTTCGGAAAGAAGCTCCCCAACCTCTTCGGGTGCAGCATTGGCGGAATCCCCCTCATCTCGGCAATGCTGAGCTTTGAACACGTTAAGGAGAGGGTGAAGCACTGGGAGAGGGAGCTGGAGAAGACCAACCGCTTCGTTGATAGGCTTGAGGACATCGGCGGAGGCGATATAATGCTCTTAGGGGAGCGCCCCAAGCGCCACCACCTGCTCCACTTTGAGACACCGCTCTTCTGGGAAATCTCAAAAAAGCACAAGCGCAGGGGCTTCTTCCTGGCTGAGGAGATGCTCAAGCGCCGCATCGTTGGGCTGCACAAGGGGCTGAGCAAGCACATAAAGCTGAGCGTTTACGGGCTTACCGATGCTGAGATAGAGCGAGTGCTTGCAGCATTTGAGGAGATAGCCTCGCTGAGGGAAAAGCTTTAGGCTCGTGAGCCTGGCAGGAACGCCTGCAGCACCCTGAGGCTGCCCGCAGCCTTTCTCAGCCTCTCATCAACCCTCTCGGAGAAGTAGGACCCAACCACCGCATCAGCAAGCTCTCTGCCCCTCTCCACCGCAGCATCAAGCACCCGGTCAGGCAGCCTGTAAGCAACCCTCTGAACCAGCAGCATGGTCTCGTAGAACTCCTTAGAAGCCAGCACCCTACTCCTGTACTCCTCAAGCCCCTCCTCCAGCCTTAGCTCACCCGCAACAACCCTGCTCACGAGCCTTCCGCACACCTCGGCGAACTCAAAGCACTTCCTGATGCCCTCGGCGGTGCCGGGGAGCACCTGCCCCGCCGCATCACCAACCACGAACACCCGGGAAACCACCGGCTCCCTGAGCCCCGAGCAGGGGATAACACCACCGTGGTGGGGTGAGCACTCCCTGACCCCGAGCCTCCTGAGAAACCTGCGGTTCAGCTCCACCAGCGGCAGCCTGCGCAGGCTTCCCAGCCCGACTCTCGCCCTTCCATCACCCAAGGGGAACACCCAGGCGTACCCTCCGGGCACAGCGGAGCTGCCTAAGTATATGTGAGCCTCCTCCACCTCGTACCTCCCCTCCACCTCCACGCCCCTGGCGAGCCTGCCCTTAGCGTACCCCCGCCTGAGCCTTGATGCCACCGCCGCGCTCCACCCGCTGGCATCCACCACCACCCCGGAGGTGTAGGCTCTGCGGGTGCACACGAGCTCACGTCCGCCCCGCCTGACCTCTTGCACCCTCTCACCCGTGAGCACCTCAGCTCCGGAGCGCTCCGCCGCCTTCCTGCAGAACACGGCGTAGTCCAGGGTGCAGTACCCCTCTGGAAGGCGAAGCTCCGCCTGATTGCCCCCTGGAGAGTGCACCACCACCCTGTCAAACCTCCCGAGAACGCTCTCCGGGGCTCCAAGCCGCCTTACCCACCCCTCGGGTGCGGCGCAGGTTGAGCGCTGCCTCGCTCCTAGAACCTCCTCCCTCTCAAGCACCGCAACCTCACCATCTATGAAGTGCGCCACTGCAAGACCCGCAAAGCTTGCACCGGCAATTATGGCATCGTACCCCATAAGACACAGGTTGTTCAGAAGGCAATATAGCCCTTTCCAGTTACAGGATGCCAATCAGCAAGGCGACACGGGTTACACTTTGAAACACGCTCACATTGTGCGCAGCTTCTTAAGCGAGTCGGTGCTGCCCGACTTCCTGTAGAACTCGGCAGCCCTCTCGCGCTCCCCCCTCCTCATGTAGAGGTCCCCGAGCAGGTTGTACACCGCCTCGTTGCCGTACACCCCCAAGGAAAGCGCGTACTCCAGCAGCTCCTGCGCCCTGCGCAGGTTGCCCTGCGCCATCGCCTGCTCAGCCTGGGCACAGTAGCTCATCTTCCTCGCATACCTGCTGCGCAGAGCCTCAAGCTCCTGCCTGGTTGCCTTCTTCTTCAGGAGCTGTGTAACCTCCTCGGCGCTCAGCCTCTCAGGATCTATCCCGTACTTCTCAAGCAGCTCCCTCTCCTGCTTCGGGCTCATGGTGCAACCTGCACCTCTGGCGATATAAGCCTTGCGCCCTCACCTGCCTATGCGCAGGGCATTGAGGATAACCGCCAGGCTCAGCCCCATATCTCCAACTCCCACCGCCAGCCACAGCGTGACAAAGCCCGGGAAAGCCAGCAGAGCCAAGGAGCCCTTTATGGTTATGGAAGCCACCACGTTCTGCTTCACAACGCTCATCGTCCTCCTGCTCAGCTCTAAGAGGTACACGACCCTGGAGATGTCATCGTGCATGAGCGCTATGTCCGAGCTCTCAATCGCCATGTCGCTGCCCGCCGCCCCCATGGCGATGCCCACATCAGCCCTCGCCAGAGCCGGGGCATCGTTAACCCCGTCCCCCACCATCACCACCACCCCATCCCTCTGCAGCTCCTCCACCAGCCTGAGCTTGTCCTGGGGCAGCAGCTCCGCATACACCTCCGAGATTCCCAGCGCTCTCGCCACCGCCTCGGCGCTCCTGCGGTTATCGCCGGTGAGCATGGCCACCCTGAGCCCCATCCGGCGCAGCGCTTCAACCGTGCTTCTGGCGTTCTCCCGGGGGGTATCCTGCAACCCTACAACCCCCAGCACCCTCTCCCCGTCCCCCACCAGCACCACGCTCATCCCCTCATCCTCAAGCTCCTCCGCAGCCTCAGGCACGGGCATGCCCAGCTCCTCAAAGAACGCCCTGCTCCCGGCGTAGTACCTCCTGCCCTCCAGGACACCCTCCACACCCCTCCCGGGTCTGGAGGTGAACTCCTCAACCTCCGGAAGCTCCTCACCCGCAGCCTCCACTATAGCCTTTGCAATCGGATGCTCGGAGCGCTGCTCAAGCGCCCCGGCTATGCGCAGCACCTCCTCCTCGGAGGCACCAACCCCCACCACCTTCTTCACCCCTATCCGCCCCTCGGTGAGGGTGCCCGTCTTGTCAAACACCACCACCTTCGTATCGCGAAGCGCCTCAATGAAGTTTCCCCCCTTTATCAGCACCCCATGCTTTGCCGCCGAGGTTATGGCGGACACCATGGAGACTGGGGTGGAGATGGCAAGGGCGCAGGGGCACGCCACCACCAGGAGCACCAGGGAGCGGTAAAGCCACTTCTCAAAGGGCTCCCCCAGCAGCAATGGTGGCAGAACCGCGAGAAGAGCGGCTGAGATTATAACCGCGGGGGTGTAGCGTCTGGCGAACCTGTCAACAAAAGCCTCTATCTTCGTTTTCCTGCTCTGCGCCTCCTCAACCAGCCGGGCTATCTTTGAGATGGTGCTCTCCTCCGAGGGCTTGGTCACCCTCACCTCCAGGTACCCCTCCTGGTTTATGGTGCCCGCGAACACCTGCATCCCTGGATGCTTGGGCACCGGGGTGCTCTCCCCGGTTATGGGCGCCTGATTCACGTGGGAGCTTCCCGAGACCACGACACCGTCAAGGGGTATCTTCTCCCCCGGCCTTACAGCCACCACCTCGCCCACCTTCACCTCGTGAACGTGGACCTCCTGCTCCCTGCCATCCCTTATCACTCTCGCCTTCTCGGGAGCCAGCGAGAGCAGCTCGGATATGCTCCTTCTCGCCCGCTGGGATGCGTACTCCTCAAGAAGCTCCGCTATGAAGAAGAGGTAAACAACAACCGCACCCTCCTCCCCGTGCCCCGTTGCAAAGGCGCCGGCTGCGGCGATGGTTATAAGGGTGTTAATGTTCAGCCTGAGCTTGAGAGCTGAGCGGATGCCACTGGTGATTATCTCCCTCCCTGACACCGCGACAACAAGCAGGAACAGCGCCTGTGCGGGATAGTAGGCGTCAAGGAAGAACTCGGCATACAGCCCCGCGAGGAGGAGCACCCCGCCGGCGGCTATCCTGCTCCAGGGAAGCTTCTCATGGAGCTCAACCGAGCACGCGGTGCACCCGTGCTCGTGGTCATGCTCATGCTTCCCGGGCATGCTCCACCCCCACGCTCAGGAGCTCAAGGATGTGCTCATCCGCAAGGGAGTAGTAAACCATCCTGCCCTCGCGCCTGAACTTCACCAGCCTGAGAGCGCGCAGGGTGCGAAGATGGTGGGAAATCGCCGACTGGCTCATTCCAAGAGCTGTGGCGAGGTTGCACACGCACAGCTCCCGCCTGGACAGCGCCAGCACCATTTTCAGCCTGGTCGGGTCAGAGAGCGCCCTGAAGCTCTCGGCAAGCTTTAGCACGGTCTCCTCGGGAGGAAGGGCATCCCTGACCTCCCGCACGACCCGCTCGCTCACCTGGGTCACGTCGCAAACATCGCTCATATGAGCATGTGCTCATACATAACAACAAAAAAATATTC
>WANG01000073.1 GCA_015521945.1 Candidatus Hydrothermarchaeota archaeon | reverse complement strand
TTGTTATTCGCCAGATTGTTGTTCGCAGCATTGTTGTTCGCCACGTTGTTGTTGGCGGTGTTGTTGCTCGTGCTCCCTCCAGACTGTGCGCTCACCGTGGCTATAACTCCCGCCACCATGAGCACAACCAGCGCCAGTGTAAACAATTCGCTTATCCTCATATCCCTTTCCCCCTGTATCAGGCAGTGTAAACTTTAAATGTTAACATCTTAAATAAAGTTTATGAATCAGAGAAGCTGGGACCTCCTCCTTTCTGGTGCCCTTATAGCGCTGCTCCTTCTTGGCGGCTACGCCAGCCCCTCGGTGGCAGCGGTGGCGGTGCTGCTCCTCCTCCCCGGCTACCTGCTCCACCTCAGCCTGTTTCCGGAGAGGCGCAGCATCGCAGAGCGCGCTGGCATGAGCTTCATACTGAGCGTATCCCTGCTCACCCTCACCTCCACGCTTCCAGGAGGCGCCGGAGCGAGGCTGAAGGCCCTTCTCCTGCTCACCCTCGGGCTCCTGGGGCTCGCCTGGTACAGGCGGAGGAGCTCACCCAACCCCTGGGTGCCTGCCCTCACCACCTCCACCCTGCCCCTGCTCTTCCTCCCCCTGCTCCTGCTCGGCTACACCTGGTACACCACCTCCCAGGGGGACAGAAGCTTCACCGAGGTGTACGTGGTTGAGCCCCCTGAGGAGGTGCCCGCGGGAGTTCCCTTCCCCCTCCAGGTGGGGGTGGTCAACCACGAGGGGAGGAGCATGGAGTACAACCTCACCATCACCGCCGAAGGCGGCTCACGCAGGATTGAGCTCCACAGGGAGCGCATACGCCTCCCGCCCCTTCCTGTGGAAGAGACCTGGAGGAGGCAGTGGGAGAAAAACATCACCCTTTCCCTGCCTGAAGGAGAGTGGAGGATACACGTTGCCCTGCAGAAGCCAGGGGGGGCTCAGCACCTCTACATAAGAACCAAAGCCACACCTAAGCCCCCATGAGCTTTGAGTACAGGGGCATGAGCACCGTGGGGAGGGATATGAAGGTTCCCAGAGCCGAGCCGAAGTTTCCCAGGGCGGTCACCAGGAGCACCCTGAAGGCTCTGTTCTTCATGAGCTCCCTCAGGGCACCCGCGCTGAACATCTCAGCCACGTCCTGCACCGTCACCCTCCTCCTTGAAGCCTCCACGTATCCCGCGAACCACCCGGCGGCGAGCATGGGGTTGAGGGAGGTCAGGGGGGAGGCGAGAGCTCCGGCGATGGCTGATAGCAGAGTGCCCCTCGCTAAGAGGATTGCCACGAAGGTCGGCACCATGTGGTTCGCCAGCCACAGCAGCAGGCTCTCCCCCACCGGCACCCCCCTGTACAGGGCAAGAGCGAACAGGGCAACAACCGCAGCAGGAATCGCAAACTTCAGCAGCTTCAGCACCGGAAACCTGCTGGAAGGTATAGAGGTAAGCTCCCTGAGGTCCGGAATCTTCTCAGGGTTCTCAAGAAACTCCTCAATACCCCTCCTGTGCCCCGCCCCCACAACCGCCACCACGTTTCCGTACACCCTCTCAAGCTCAAGCAGCCTGGCAGCCATGTAGGCGTCCCTCTCCCTCACCAGCACCTCGTAAAGCGCGGGGGACATCTCCGCAAGAGCCGATAGCACATCGCTCAGGTGCTCCTCGTTCTTCAGCTCCCTCATCTCCCTCTCAATCTCCTCCCTGCTCACCCCTCCCAGCTCCATGAGCTCCTTGAGCAGCCCCAGCTTCTCCCTCATGCTCAGCCTCGCGAACGCCCGCCTCAGGGTAACCCTGAGGTCCCTGTCAATCAGCGCAACATGCGCCCCGACCTCCTCAGCCGTGTCTATGGCTGCAAGCATCTCCGACCCCGGCTTTACCCCCACCTCCCTTCCCAGCCTGCTCTGCAGGGACATCATCAGGATGCTGAAGAGCAGCACCCCCGGATTCTCCCGCCTGATAAGCTCCACTATCGGCGGATGCTCCTCCGCCCGCAGACCCTGAAGCCTGCGCTCGTCAAGCTCCACGGCAACTGCAGCGGGCTTTAGCTCCCGGATGCGCCGCCTCACCTCCTCAACGCTCTCCTCCGAGATGTGCGCTGTGCCTATGATGGTTATCATCTCACAACCTCGTACTCTAGCACAAAGTCTTTGCCTAAGGGGTAGTACCTCCTCAGCCTCAGGTGCACCCCTGCATCTATGCTCTCAAAGCCCTCGCCGTCCACCAGGGTCACCGCCTCCCTTCCCCCGACTATCACCGGGGCAATCGCCACCCTCACCTCATCAACCAGACCCTCGCGGAGCATGCTGAAGTTCAGGGTGCCTCCCCCCTCCAGCAGGAGCTTCCTTATGCCCATCTCGTAGAGCCTCTCCATGAAGCACCTGAGCTCCACCCTTGAGTCCCCGCAAACCACCACCTGGGCTCCCCTGTCCCTGAGCCTTCTAACCCGCTCCTCCGGAGCTGCTCTGGAAACGCCTATGATGGTGGGTGCCTCATCGCTCAGAATCCTGGCCTCAGGTGGGGTTCTGGCGAGGGAGTCTGCCACAACCCTGGCGGGCTGCCTCTCACTCGGAACCTTGTGCACCGTCAGCCTGGGGTCGTCGTGGAGCACCGTGCCTATGCCCACCATCACCCCGTCCACCTCAGCCCGTATCCTGTGCACCCTCTCCAGGTCCTCCCTGCCGGAAATCCTGGTGTCCCCCGCCACGGTGGCAAGCTTCCCGTCCAGGGTCATGCCCGCGTTCATTATTACATGTGGTCTGCGCATAACAACCTTAATAAGCCTGTGAGGTAGATAAACATTCTCATGCTGTGGCTTTCTGGAGAGGTTATGGAGAAGCTCCTGGACATGAGAGAGGTTATAGAGGGTGTGGAGCTTGCTTTCAGGGAGCACGGGCTGGGAAGGGTGCAGATGCCCCCCAAGAGCTACCTGCACTTTGAGAGGGGTGACCTCAGGGCGATGCCGGCTTATATTGAGGCGCTTGAGGCGGCGGGGGTCAAGGTGGTCACGGTGCACCCTGAGAACCCCCGGAGGGGGCTGCCGACGGTTATCGCAACCTTTGTGCTGGTATCTCCCGAAACAGGCGAGCCCCTTGCCCTGATGGACGCCACCCTGCTCACCGACATGCGCACCGGCGCTGGAGCGGCGGTTGCCTCGCGCTATCTCGCAAGGAGGGACTCAAGAACCTTAGGGCTGGTTGGAGCGGGCAGGCAGGCGAGAACCCAGCTCCTGGGCATAAGGGAGGTCTTCAGCATAGAGAGGGTTCTTATCACAAGCAGGGGCGTGAAGAGCGCGGAGAGGCTCGCTGAATTTGCGGGTACCCTCGGAATAGACGCCGAAGTGTGCGAGCCAAAGAGGGTGTGCACCGCCGACATACTTTCAACCACCACACCCTCCAGGACGCCGGTGGTGAGGGAGGAGTGGGTGCAGGAGGGCGTGCACATAAACGCCATAGGCGCCGATGCCCCGGGGAAGCAGGAGCTGGAGCCGGGGATACTGCTGAAAGCCAAGGTGGTGGTGGACGAGATTGAGCAGGCAACCCACAGCGGGGAGATAAACGTGCCCCTGAGCAGGGGGGAGTTCAGGGTGGAGCAGATATACGGAATGCTGGGAGAGATAGTGGCTGGAAAGAAGCGGGGCAGAGAGTCTGATGAGGAGATTACGGTGTTTGACTCCACCGGCCTCGGAATTCAGGATGTTGCAGCCGCGGTTATAGCACGCAGGCGCGCGCTTGAGCAGGGCGCCGGAACCAGGCTGGGGTAGGTATGAGGCTGGACCTGCACGTGCACACCGCATACTCGGGAGATGCAACCCTGAAGCCGGAGGAGGTGGTGAAGCTTGCAGCTGAAAGGGGGCTCGGGGTGGCTGTTACCGACCACAACACCATACGGGGGGCGCTGAGGTGCCTTAAGCTGGCGAAGGAGTACGGGGTGGTTGTGATTCCGGGCATAGAGGTGAGGACCGACAGGGGGGAGGTTATAGGGTACTTCATAGAGGAGGAGCCGGGGAGCAGGGAGTTCTTTGAGGTGGTTGACAGCGTGCGCGAGCAGGGGGGCATGGTGGCGGTGCCGCACCCCTTTGACCCCTTCCGCATCTACCGGCTGAGGGGGATAGAGGAGCTTGTGCCCTACATAGATGCGGTTGAGGTCATGAACGCCAGGTGCGCCATGGGAGGCTCAAACATGAGCGCCATGAGGTTTGCCCTGGAGCACGGGCTTAAGCTAACCGCGGGGAGCGATGCCCACACCCCGGAGGAGCTGGGAAGGGCGGGGGTGGTGGTGGAGGAGCCGGAGGACGTGAGGAGGGGGAGGGTTGAGGTTTTCGGAAGCCAGCAGGGGGT
>WANG01000072.1 GCA_015521945.1 Candidatus Hydrothermarchaeota archaeon | reverse complement strand
TCAGGTACCAGACCAACGCACCTGTTGACTCGGTGAGCATCACCCCCGACGGGAGCTACGTTGCTGCCGCCTCAGGCGGGGTGGTTTACCTCCTGAGCATTGAGGGAGAAGCCGGGTGGAGCATTGAGGTAAAGAGCGTGCAGAACCACACTCCAGCCACCTCGGTGGCGCTTGGCGGGGATGCCACCTACTCGGCGGCTGGCTCCGGGATGCTCTGGCTCTTCAACGCCAGCGGGGCGCTGGTGTGGAGCATCCGCCTCCCCGGCGCTGCATCCGTGAGCATGGACCACGCTGGCAGGTACCTGGCTGCGGGTGCCGGCGACGGGGTGTACCTGTTCAGCGGCAGAGAGCTGGTGTGGAGCTACCCCACCAGCACCACCCCAGCGGTGAGCATCGCCCCTGATGGGAGCTACGTTGCTGCCGCCTCAGGCAGTGTGGTGTACCTTATTCCAGCCGAGCTCACGGCTCCAGCTAAGCCAGTGCCCGAAACTGAGGCAACTCCTCAGCCCGTGCCCGAAGCCGAGGCACCTCCACCCACACCGTCCCCCGAGCCGCCCAGTGAAGAGGCGGCATTAGCTGTGCTCCGGGTGCTCACCACGCCCTCTGAGGCTGGGGTTTACGTGGATGGCAGCTACGCCGGAGAAACCCCCCTCACCCTGGTGCTTGAGCCGGGGAGGCACACCCTGAGGGTTGAGAAGGAGGGGTACTCCCCCCGAAGCCTCAGCGTGGCTCTTGCCGAAGGAGACACCAGAACCCTTAACCTTGCGCTCACCCCTGAGCCAGCCTCCCCCCTGGAGGTGCCACCCGCTCTCGTCGGGGCGGCTGCCCTCCTGACCCTCGGGGGCGCGGTGGTGCTCTGGAGGCTCGCAGGGCGTGGCGGAGGAGGGGAGAGAGGGCAGGGGAGGAAGGAGGAGAGGCGAAAGAAGAAGCGGAGGCGTAAGAGAATGCGGGTGGCGTGCTTTGACCTGGAAGGTCCCCTGTCCCCACAGGACAACGCCTACGAGGTGATGGGGCTGATTGAGAACGGAAGGAAGATATTTGAGGTAATAAGCAGGTACGACGACCTCCTGACCCTTGAGGGCAGGCAGGGCTACGAGCCCGGAGACACCCTGAAGCTCATCATACCCTTCTTGGTGCTCCACGGGATAACCTCCAGGGACGTGGAGAGGGTCTCGGAGGCTGCGCCGCTGGTGGAGGGCGCCGCCGAGACCCTGCAGGAGCTCAGGGACACCGGGTGGAAGGTGCACATCATCTCAACCAGCTACGCCCAGCACGCACTGCGCATCGCCAGAGCCCTCGGCGTCCCCGAGGAGGACGTGGCGTGCACGCGGGTTGAGCTGGAGAGCTTCTCGGGGGCTGAGGGTCTGGAGCTGGTGAGGGAGGTGGAGCACCTCATCCTGGAGAAGCTTTACCCGGAGATGGACGACCGTGAGATTCTGCGCACCTTGGACGAGTTCTACTTCGTCAAGCTTCCCCGGACCGAGCTGGGCAGGATGATTGAGAGGGTGGAGGTCACCGGAGGCGAGCGCAAGGTTAGGGCGATGCTACGCTTCCTTGAGAGGCACGGCTTGGGGGTGGAGGAGTGCGTGGCGGTCGGGGACAGCATAACCGACTTCAAGATGCTGCGGAGGGTGCAGGAGGGAGGAGGGCTTGCGATAGCCTTCAACGCCAACCAGTATGCTCTGCCCCACTGCGACGTCGGGGTTGCCTCCACCACCCTGCGCTCGCTTCTCCCGCTGATGCACGCCTTCGCCGCCGGTGGCAGAGCCGGAGCCCTGCTTGCGGCTGAGAAGCTGGAGAGCGAGGAGGCGGTTTACACCCTCTTCCCGGGTGAGACCCAGGAGAAGCTGCAGGAGGCGCTGGAGGTGCACATGCGCTTCAGGAGGCTCGTCAGGGGGGAGAGCGCAAAGCTGGGGTGAGGAGCAGGCACTCCCCGTGCACCCTCTCACCCACGAACCTCACCCCCTCCGCCCTGAGCAGCTCCCGCTTGAGCTCCACACCCCCCGAGAAGCCTCCCAGGGTGAGGTCGCTCCTCACCACCCGGTGGCAGGGCACCAGTATGGGGGTTCTGTTTGCCGCCATGACCCTGCCCACCCCCCTGGCAGCCCCTGGAAAGCCAGCGGCAGAAGCCACTACCGAGTAGGTGGCAACCCTCCCGGGGGGAATCCTCCTGACCGCCTCCACCACCGCACGCTGGAAGGGTGTGAGCCCCTCAAGCACGGGCTCTAAGGGCGGAAGCTCCCGCAGGGGGCGGGTGCACCTACCCAGAATCCTCACCCGCTTAGCCCTTCCAGAGACCAGCTCCACCTCAACCTCAAAGCCCAAGTAGGAGTAAACCCGCCTCATTTAACGGCGCCGGCTATGAGCCTCTCCGGCTTCGTCTTGTTCTCGCCCAGCCCCACCTCCTCGGGCTTAAGCCCCAGGGCTATGCCAATGAGCTGGGTGATGTACATGCTGGGTATGCCGTACTCCTCACCGAACTCCTGCTCCGCCTTAACCTGCAGGGTGTCAAGGGACACCTGGCAGAAGGGGCACATGGTAACCGCAGCCTCCGCCCGCCTCGCCTTCATGCTGAGCAGCCGCTGGCGTGCGATGCTCACCCCCAGCTCCTCACCCAGCGCCAGCAGGGGGGCGCCGCAGCACTTGTCCATGTCGGTGTAGCGCACCACCTTCGCCCCCGCAAGCCTAATCAGCCTCATCAGCTTCTCCTCGGCACCGAAGTCCACGTACTCCGAGGGTCTGGTGGAGTGGCAGCCCGTGAAGGGCGCAACCCTGAGCTCAACCCTGCGCACGATGTGCTCCTCGGTTATAACCGAGCTCACCACGTCCAGGAAGTGGTACACCTCCGTTGAGCCCCTGTACTCCCTGCCTATCTCCGCGAGCTTCTCGTTGACCCTCGCCCTTAGAGCCTCATCCTTCTTCAGCTTCCTGTCAGCCACCCTGAGGGTCTTGTAGCACCCGTTGCACAGCGCCACCAAGGGCAGCTCCTGCTCCTCCGCCACGGCTATGTTTCTGGCTGAGAACAGAAGAGAGGCGAACTCGTCAATGGGCTCGGTGTTGAGGCCGCAGCAGATGAAGTTGGCGTCCTTCAGCACTATCCCCAGCCTTTCCGCCACAGCCCTGGCGGAGAGCTCGTACTGGTTCTCCCTGTAGGGGATGTTGCACCCGGGGAAGTACAGGTACTCACTCATTCTCAGCCTCTCCCTTCACAACCCTTTCAAACTCCGTGCCGGATATCAGCTTTGCAACCTCCTCCTCATCGCTCGGCTCAATTGGTGGCAGCCCCATATCCTCACGCATGAAGTTGGTGAAGTCATCAATCTCAAACAGCCTGCCTATCCGTGCAATGTTCTCGTTTATGTTCCTGAAAGCCTGCGGCACCTTCCCCTCAATCGCCGAGAGGTTCTTAACCGCCATCAGCACGCTCACGGGCTTCACGTTCCTCGGGCAGCGCTCGGTGCACATGTAGCAAACGGCGCAGTACCAGGGCTCAACGCTCTCCAGCACCTCCCGCATGCCCAGCACCGCCATCCTTATGACCCTCCTGGGGTTGAAGTTCTCCAGCATGGCGTTCACAACGCACGAGGCGCTGCAGGTACCGCACTGGTAGCACCTTCCCACCGCCTCGCCACCAGGCATCTGCTTCAGCTTCTTAACCAGCGACGAATCAACCTGCCTGTACCTGAGCTCCAGCTTCTCCATGCTCAACACCCGGTGCACAGATTCTTAATAATTTATCATTTAAAAACTTATTTCAATCAGGTGCCTGAGCGCCTGCACCGCACCAGCACCGTAGCGCTCCGAGGTGACTAAGTCAGCCACGTCCTCAAGGCATGGCTCACCCACCGACACGGCATAGCCAGCCCTCTCAAGCATGTCCCTGTCGTTCTCGCTGTCCCCCACAGCAGCTATCTCATCCATCTCAAGCCCCCTGAGCCGGGCTATCTCCTCAAGCGCCCTTCCCTTGCTCACCCCCGGGGACTTTATGTGGATGGCGAACTTGGTGTCAACCACCTCCACCCTGAAGTCCCTGAGGAGCTCCCTCACCTCCTCCACACGTATGCCGTCCCTGAGCACCGCCACCTCCGTCTTCCTGAGCTCCGAGTAGGGCACCAGCCTGACCTCCCTGCGGGCAAGCAGGTGGTTGAAGGCTCGCCTCACCTCGGGAATATCCCCCAGGTACCTGACCACCCCCAGCTCCTCGTCCTTTATTACGCCCCCGTTCTCGCATATAACTGGTCCCGAGGTGCCGATGAAGGTCTTTATGGTGTCGGTAACGCACAGCACGTTGCCAGTGGCGAGGATAACCCTGACCCCGAGCCACTCAAGCCTCCTGAGCATGGCAACGGCTTCAAGCTCCAGCCTG
>WANG01000071.1 GCA_015521945.1 Candidatus Hydrothermarchaeota archaeon | reverse complement strand
CAAGCTTCAGGTTGAATCCCCCCGCGAGCTCAAGAAGCCGGCGCCTCACCCCGAAGTTCTGACCCGAGAAGTGGGGGAGCCCCGCAAGGCTGTGGAGGTGCAGGAAGGCGGTGAAGGCGTACCTCGCGAGCACCCTCTCCACCCTGCTCCCATCCGCAAGGTAAACGGGCCCGTAGGCGGCATCGGCGTCGCAGAGCGCCGAGTGCATGGTGCTCGCCCAGCTCTTAGGCACAACGGTGTCCGCATCGGTGAAGGCTACCTGCTCTCCTTTAGCTTTCCTCCACCCCGTATCACGGGCGAAGGCGACACCCCGCCTGGGCTCGTGCACCACCCTGTCGGCGTACTCCTCCGCTATCTCCGGGGTTCTGTCCTCGCTTGCGTTGTCCACCACTATGAGCTCAACCTCCATGCTCTGGGCTCTTATGCTCCTGAGACAGGCTTCAATGTACCTCTCCTCATTGTACGCGGGCACCACCACGGAAAGCATTAGGTTTTAAGTTGGAGAGGCTGGTATTAAATCTATCGGAGAGTGAAGAGGAATGCTCGTGCTTGTCGGTATGGGGCTGTACGATGAGCTTGACCTGAGCCTCAGGGGTCTGGAGGAGCTCAGAGCCTGCGACTCCGTGTACGTTGAGCTGTACACCTCCAGAATGCCCGGGCTGAGGCTGAGCAGGCTGGAGGAGCTGCTGGGAACCAAGGTTAAAGAGCTCGGCAGAAGGGAGCTGGAGGATGAGGGGGAGAGGCTGCTGGAGGAGGCAGCAGGCAGGAGGGTGGGGCTCATGGTAGCCGGGGACCCGCTTATCTCCACCACCCACCAGGCGCTCAGGCTGGAGGCTGAGAAGCGCCGCATACCCGTGCGGGTGATTCACAACGCCTCCGTGTTCTCAGCGGTGCCCTCGGCGGCGGGGCTGCACAACTACAGGTTCGGCAGGTGCGCCACCATTCCAAGAGCCTCAGGCGCCTACATGCCCGAGACCCCGTACCACGTGCTCAGGGAGAACTTGGAGAGGGGGCTGCACACCATGCTGCTGCTTGACCTGGGAGAGGAGGGGGAGATGAGCGCCGCCGAGGGGATGAGGTACCTGCTGGAGCTTGAGGAGAGGCTGGGCATGGGGGTCTTCAGGGGCTCCACCACGGTGGTGGTGGTTTCGCGTGTGGGCTCCCCCGAGTGCAGGGTGACCGCGGGCAAAGCTGAGAGGCTCCTCACCCTAAGCGAATCCCTCGGCGGCACCCCCCACACCTTAGTGGTGCCGGGTGAGCTGCACTTCATGGAGGAGGAGTGGCTGCGCATGTTCTGGGTGGAGTAGTCACTCATAACCCGGAGCACCCGCCGTGAGCAGCATGGCGTGGCACCCGTTGTTTATGGAGCAGGTTCTCTCGGATATCACCTGCATCGCCTCCCTGGCGGCGCTCAGGTTGTCCTGCTCCAGAGCCTTCTCAAGCTCCACGATGTACTCCTCCCGCATAGCCTCCTCCGTAAGCTCGGGAAGGAACTGCCGCGTCGCCTCGCGGCTCTCGTAGAAGTAGCGCCTGAACACCGGGAAGCGCTGCCTTGCCTCGCTCATGTTGCCCTCCTCAAGGGCGTCCTTCAGCCTGCTGTACTCGTACTCAAGGTTCGCCATAGCTCCGCCGGTGCGCATGTGGCACACGCTCACCCCGCAGCTCCCGGTTATCTGGGAGAGGGTAGCATTCGCGGCTTCAAGCTCACCCGCGCTGAGCTGCTCCCCGAGGCTTCTCAGCTTACCTTCATCCACGAAGAAGTCCATGTGCCTCTTCCCAGCCCTGTCCACGGCCTTCCTGTAGGCGGATACCAGCTCGGAGTAGCTGCGCTTGGCTGCCTCCACATCACCCCTCGCGATAGCGCTGGCGAGAGCCGAGTAGGCGTCCTCGTACTCCTCCTGTATCTCCTTCGCCACCCTGACCTTCTCCTGTATGCTCTCTGGCTTCTTCTTGCCAGAGGTGCACCCCAGCAGCAGCGTCACGGTGAGCAGGAGGAGAAGCACCGCAGGAAACCTCACGATTTCACCTCTCAACCATCCCGAAATCTAACGGGCTATGGCTTTTCTGTTACACCAAAACTCTTATTGCCAAGAAGCTACATGGTGTGGTGATGGGTATCATCGGCTCAAGTCTTAAGCTGACTGCAGGAAACCTCGCGGTGCGCTTCGGCAGCTACCTCTACCGCATACTGATGGCGAGGATGCTGACCCCCCAGGAGTACGGCATCCTGAGCCTCGCCCTCCCCCTGCAGTTCCTCGTGGTGGTGCTCGGGTCGGCGGGAATAGCCCCGAGCGTTGCGAAGTTCGTTGCCGAGCACAGGGCTAAGGGAGAGCCCAGGAGGAGCGCCGCCGTGGCGGGTGCGGGGCTCGTGTACTACACCCTGGCTGGCGCCGCTTTAGCGCTGGCTTTTGTGGTGCTCTCCCCCATTATAGCCGGCGCCTACGGGATTGAGAGCCTCTCCCCCGTGCTGCAGCTCTCCGCCGCCGCCCTGCCCTTCGGGTTTGCCCTCGCCGTGCTCACGGGCGTGCTCCAGGGCACCGGGAGGTTCGGAGCGATGGCTGCCCTGCTCACCTCCCTGCAGCTCCTCAGAATCCTGCTCGCCGCCGGAGCGGTCGCATTGTCTGCAACCGCCGCCTCCGCGGTGCTCGGCTCAACCCTCGGGTTCGCGGGTGTGCTCGCGCTGGCGCTCCCCCTCACCCTCCGCGAGCTCGGCAGGGGCGGGATGAAGGAGTTCAGGAGGCTCTTCTACTTCTCCCTGCCCGTGTCGGTGAGCTCAGCCCTGGGCTTCCTGCTCGCCTTCTTAGACATCATCCTGCTCGGCTTCTACGCACCCCCGGAGGAGGTGGGAATCTACGGCGCCGCCTCTCCAGCCGCAAGGGTGGCGCTCGCCTTTGCCATGGCGCTGAGCGCCGTGCTCCTGCCCAGGGTCTCCGCCCTGAGCGCCTCCGGCAGGAGGGGCGAGCTGACCAGAACCCTGGCAGGCTCCTTCCGTGCCACCGTCGCTGTGCTCGGGGGTGTCAGCCTCATCACAGCCATCTTCGCCAGGGAGCTGGTCGTCCTGCTCTTCGGCGCCACCTACGCGGGGGCTGCGGAGCCCCTGAGGGTGCTCGTGGCTGGAAGCTTCTTCTACGGGCTGTTCAGCGTGAGCACGGGAGCGCTTCAGGGGCTGGGAAAGCCAGAGGCACCCGCAAGAATCCTCACCCTCGCGGTGCTCCTTGAGGTTGCCCTCTGCCTGCTCCTCATCCCCGAGTACGGGATGATGGGCGCCGCTTCTGCCTCAGCCGCGAGCTCCGCAGCCGCAGGGGTGCTCGCCATGTTAGCCCTCTACAGGGAGGTTGGAAGGAGAAAGCCGGGAGCTTAGCAGCCTGCAGGTGATGAAAATTCTTTATGATGATATGCCAACAGAAGTATAACAGCGGGGTGGGGTAGCTAGGTCCATCCCGCCGGGCTCATAACCCGGAGATCGGTCGTTCAAATCGACCCCCCGCTATCAGGTGCAGGGCTCTGCCCCTGCATCCCTTTCTTCTGTCACACCTCTGCGGGTGTTACCGAGGCTCTCACGGTGTACCACAACCACCCGGGTGGGGAGAGCTGCAGGTGAAGTTGGCCTGTTTCAGGGGCAGAGAGCAGACCCACCGGGTAAGTGAAAATTAGCACCGTACACCCATCTGGAACAGCTCCCACCTACTTGCCAAAGGTTTTTATGAGATGCCGCACATATTAGGATATGGATGGGGTATCTGCTCTCAGGATAATCTCCTGGATATTCGCGTTCTGCGGCATAGCCACGTACCTCCTCGCCTGGGGAAACATGCTCTTCGGCACCGAGATACTGGGGATAAGCACCGAGGTTTACTTCTACGACGCCATCGCTGCGGGAGTTTTTGCCATTTTCTTCATGCTGACCAGCATCGCATGCCGTGAATAGCAGCCATTCAGACGCTTCTTAGCCCTGTTACCCGCAAAGCTCAGGCATGCAAGACGAGCGCATGGTTTATATACCGCCAAGCAGAAGCCTGCCGGCATGAAGGGGAGAGCCGGGGAGGTTTACGTGTACTGGGCAGCGTTTGCCGCTGTAGCCGTGCTTTTACTGCTCAACACCTCAAGGTACACCGCTCCCGTGGGCTCTGTATTCGGAGGAAGCACGTTTCTGCATCTGAGCATAATAATGAGCATGGTCAAAGGCTACCTGCCCTGGCAGGACCCCCACTACTTGGGGGAGTACGCCTACTACCCCTGGCTCCAGCACGCGCTCATAGCAGCCCTGCAACGCCTCACAGGGGCATCGCCGGTGACCCTCTTCAACACCTGGGTGCTGCCCCAGACTTTAAGCATGCTCGCAGGATACTATCTGCTCGGCAGGGAGCTCAGAGACGAGAGGCTGGGCGCCGCCATGGGCGTGCTTGCCCTGCTGCCCCGCTCCACCCTGAGGGTTGAGCTCCTGCCCTGGCCCCTCTACACCTCCTACGCCCTGGTGCCCTTCTACCTGCTCCTGCTGCTTCGTGCAGGTAAGCTGAGGTACCGCATAGCCGCCGGCGTCGTGCTGGGCATGAGCCTCATGCTCCACCTCTTCACCTTCATAATGCTCGCCACCTTCACCCTGCTCTACCTGCTGGGCTCCAAGAGGGGTGGGCGTGCAGGCGTTATCCTGGGGGTGGCTCTCCTTGCAGCCTCCCCCTACTGGCTCCCCCTGCTGCTCACCTACCACGGCGCAACCCAGAACCCCACCCAGGAGATGGTGTACAAGCTCTACGCCTTCAGGTCAGCCTACCCCTTCACCTCCTCCCCCGACAACCCCCTGATGGTGGCGCAGGACATGGTGCTCAACAGGGTGGTCAGCAGGGTGGAGGGGGGCGAGAGCCTGGGCGACCTGAACAACGTGCTCCTCTTCTCCCTGGCACTGCTCGGAGCCCTCACCGCCTCACTGCGCAGGCGGGAGAGGGTGCTGGTGTGCTCCTTCATCGCGGCTGCGGTGCTCCTCAGGCTCCACGGCTACCTCCCCCTGCCAACCCGCTTCCAGCCCATCCGCTTCACCGACTTCATTGAGCACGGCATGCTCATGCTCGCAGCCTTCGGCGTTTACCAGCACCCCAGGTCCAGGGAGCTCCTGCTTCTCACCCTCCTCCTCAGCCTCGGCACGGCGGCAGCCAACGTGGCGCTCAACCCCAACTCCGCCGCCGGGGTTAAATCCGAGTTCGGGGTTAAGGGCGAGGAGCACCTGCTTGAGCCAGGGCACGGGAGGTACGCCTTCATCACCGCCGCAGCCAACGCCCTTGAGGATGCGGAGCAGAGGTACGGAGAGGGCGTGGTGCTCGCCCACCCTGTTACCGCCCTCTACTTGGCGGGGCTCACCGGGTACAAGTTCGTGGCTCTCCCACCGGGCTTCTCAAACGTCTTCGTGAACGTGAGCAGGAGGGTGGAGGACGCCAAGGGCTTCCTGAGGTGCAGCGCCTCCACGGAGGTGCTTGCGAGGTACGGCGTGAAGTACGTGGTGGCGGACCCCCTCATCGCCTCCCCCTGCCTTGACACCAAACCTGAGCTCAGGCTGATATACCGGCAGGAGGGGGTTAATTACCCCGCACCCTGGGGGGAGCACACCGGAAACCTGAGCATCTACGTGGTTGAGAGGTACACCGTGGCCAGGGGCGGGGTGCCGCTGACGTACTACGGGGGCGAGCTCGGGTGGCAGCTCGCCTACCACAACGTAGCCCTGGTTGCCAGGGAGAACTTCTACAGGTACGGGGAAACAGGGGATGTGGGGTACCTGAGAGAGGCGCTCAACCTGACAGACTTCCTCATATCCAGAGCCGAGCCCCTTGATGGCGGGGTGATATGGAGGAACCCCTTCCCCTGGCGCAGCTACGGGCTTGAGGCAGGATGGGCGGGCTCCCTGATGCAGGCTGGCATAATCAAGACCCTGATGCTGGCGTACCTCTACACAGGCAACCGGAGCTACCTGAGGTACGGAGACCTGGCGCTCAGGGCTTTTGAGGTGGACGCAGGCAGGGGCGGGCTCAGGGTCAGCAGAGAGGGGTGGGTGTGGTACCCTGAGTACGCAAAGCAGGAGCCGCCCTACGTGCTCAACGGCTTCATAACCACCCTGCTCTGGCTGCGTGAGTACTGGCAGAACACCAACAGCACCTTAGCTTTAAGGCTCTACACCGCCGGAGAGGAGAGCCTGAGGCACTTCCTTCCGGGATACGACGCTGGCGGAGGGTGGAGCTACTACGACGCCCTGGGAAACCCGGCAGCCCCCGAGTACCACCGCCTGCACCTGCAGCTTCTTCTGCAGATGTACAGGGCGACCGGAAACGAGACATACCTCACCTGGTACCGCAGGTGGAGCGGCGATAGCTGAGGCTTAT
>WANG01000070.1 GCA_015521945.1 Candidatus Hydrothermarchaeota archaeon | reverse complement strand
GACTTATCCAAATTCTTAAACAACACGTCAAGAAGAAGAAACGTTTTGCCTGCTCTTCTTGGACCAACCACGGCTATTGAAAACTCTTTTTTTGGCGTTATCTTCAAATCTCTCTCTTTTATATCCTCTTTCTTCCTCTCAAGCCTCTCGTAAAACTCAAGCACCAGTTCCCTATCGTACATAATGTAACCTTATTAGTGACATAAATATAAAAAAGTATCGCTGTTACAGTGCTATATTCAGCAGCCACCCCCTCCCTCTGCTCCTCCATGACAAATCTGAAATTGATTTTACAAAAACCTCACGCATTGCCGTGTGATTTATGCGAACTTTTCCGGCTAAAAACCCACAACACCATACGACACTTTCAACGATCGCCTAAGCAAAAGGTTCTACTGGTGCTGTCAAGTTTAGGAGGTTGCAGACCCCTCCGCCGCTCACTTATAGCTTAAGTTGACAGCACCACATGAGTGGGCGGGAGGTTTATATTACTGATAAAACAAATAGCTACTGAGATGGAAGATCAGCGCTGCAGATACAGCTGCATCTCAGAGGAGGTTATTCCATTTCTATGCGACCTGATGGAAAGTCTTAACAGCAGATTTAGAGGAGAAATAGTATCTGTGATACTATTTGGCTCTGCTGCAAGAGGAGAATTCATAAAAGGAAAAAGTGACGTAGATATAATAGTAATATGTAGCACAAGAGATAGCAACATGAAAAATAAGATAAAAAAGTTTGTAGGCAGAGAAATCCTAAGATTAAGTAAGATATATGACATGAACTTTGAGAATACATTTCATTTTCATAAAGTTTTTCCAATAGGATTTATAAGCAGGTTTGTTTTGTGTCAACCATGTATCGTGCTCGGTAAACAGGAGCTTGATAAGGATTTTAGAGTTAGAATACTTTCAAAAACCGTTGCAAGAGAGGGAATTGTTATTAGTGGTGAGAATATAATTCCAGAATTTGAAAAGATAGAATTGAGATACTATGATAGAGTGTTAAAGCTGATTGCCAGTATTTTTGTACCTTTAGTAAAAAAGTTTAACACGTTAGGTATTTTCATAAGAAAAACTGAGGCAGAATGATAAAGAATGTTACCCCCTCGGGTATTGGGATTATATTATGTGTCTTCCCGTATCTTCTATTGTGTTTGGCTGGTATGGTATTTGGGATGTCTCTATGGACAAACTACATTATCATCCTTGCCAGTTTATTTCTGGGATTATCGGCGGCTGGAGGTTTTTCTGTCCGCAACAAACTTCTAAGTTTGCATTTACGGCTGGAAGAAATTGTAGATGATACTGAAGAGTTGTATGAGTGGCAGAGACAGCTTGAAGAAAGTATAAATAGGACGTTGCCATTTAAAATAGGTATATTTACTGGTATGTTTGCCATATTATTCCACTATATTATATATGGCAATTATTTTTTGGCTAATTTTGGCACAGTTTTGTATATGCTGTTCATGCTGTTTATACTCTTCCCCCTTGGAGTAATCATAACTTATGGTGGTTGGATTCTTATGCATGAATATCTGTGGGTTTATGGAACAAATCCAAAAGAGCGTCCACTCAGACTCGGTAGACAGCCACCAAATATACTAAAACTTCTCAATATCAAGGAATTTACCAGGCCTGTGATTAGGGTAAAGGTTGGTGATATTCAGAGCAGTGGATTGGAGCCGATTGTAAAAGACTTAGCCCTATTCGGGAGCATTGTTGCAGGAATCGTGGGAGCAGTTGCGATGCCATTGCTAATGCTTGGAGTAATGGCACTGTTTCTTGGCGCATTATTTGTGATAGTGGTTGTAATTGTAATTCTTCTGAGATTTATATATCCACTAAAGAAGATGCACGATATTATAAAATGGGAAAAAGAGCTTAAAATTAGAAAGATTAATACATCTCTGCAACAAAATATTGATACGCTTGAAAAAATAATATTCAATACGAAAAATAAGCCTGATAAGGAGAATTTAGAGAGCTTAATTGCTTACATCCAAGCACTGCAGCTCTTAGAAACTCAGGTTTCCAATGTTAAAACCTTCCCTGTGAACATTAATATGATATTTAAGGTACTTGCCAGCATGATAACACCAGTACTGTCATTTATCCTTAAAGCTGTGTTTTTAAAGGCGTGATACATCAGTTCTTTCTGTGCGGTGAACCATTTAAACCCGGAGCACATACGCCCCGGGCTAACCTTTATATCTCACCGACTCAGGTAATACTTCATGCGCAGCGTGGGCATTGCTGGAGCCTCTGGCTACACCGGCGGTGAGCTGCTGCGGCTTCTTCTCAGGCATCCAGAGGTGGAGGTTGCGTGTGCCACCTCCAGAAGGCACGCTGGAAGGAAGCTGCACACCGTGCACCCCCACCTGAGGGGGCTGAGCGAGCTTGAGTTCTCAGGTACCACGGAGGGGCTTGAGGAGTGCGACCTGGTTTTCTGCGCCACCCCCCACGGGGTCAGCATGGAGCTCGTGCCCGAGCTCGTGGAGGTGGGGCTGAGGGTCATAGACCTGAGCGGGGACTTCAGGTTTGAGCAGCCCGAGGTGTACGAAAGGTACTACCGCCGGGTGCACAGGGCACCCGAGCTCAGGGGGGTTTACGGTCTGCCCGAGCTCCACAGGGACAAAATCAGGCACGCCCGCCTGGTCGCCAACCCCGGATGCTACCCCACGGCGATAATCCTGGCGCTTGTGCCCCTGCTAAAGGCGGGAATTGTGGAGGACTTCATAGTCGCGGATGCGAAGAGCGGGGTCTCGGGGGCGGGAGCCGAGCCGAAGAAGAGCACCCACTTCCCCGAAACCCAGGAGAGCGTGCTGCCCTACAGGATAACCTCCCACCAGCACCTGCCCGAGATAGAGCAGGAGCTGTCCAAGTACGCGGGCAGCATAAGGCTCAGCTTCGTCCCCCATCTGGTGCCCGTGATACGCGGCCTCACCTCAACCCACCACTGCACCCTTAAGCAGGAGATCGGGGAGCATGAGGTGCGGGAGGTCTTCCGCAGGTTCTACGGGGGCGAGCCCTTCGTTCGTGTGCTTGAGGTCGGGGAGATACCCCGGCTGAGCGCCGTTCGGGGCACCAACTACATTGACATAGGCGGCTTCGGAGTGGATGCGGAGCGCCGCAGGCTGGTGGTGGTCTCTGCCATAGACAACCTCTGCAAGGGCGCCTCTGGGCAGGCGGTGCAGAACATGAACATAATGCTCGGGCTGGACGAGCGCCTGGGGCTTGAGCTGATAGCCCCGCACCCGTAGAAGCTAAGCCATCCCCAGGGAGCGCTTTATCCCCTCTATGTCCTCCCGCTCTGGCCTGAAGGGGTAGTTCCTGAGCTGCTCCTCCCCGGGACGCTCGTTCCCGTAGGGGCGGTTGCAGGCAACCTCGCCATCCCTCCCCCTGCACCCCGAGGTCATGAACGCCCTCCCATCCTCCACGACCCTGAGGAGGGTCTCGCCATCCACCCCGAAGCCCAGCAGCCTCCCCGAGGGTGAGAAGCTCATCTGCTCCACCCTGGCGAGGCGGGTGTGTATCAGGTACCTGGCGAGCTGCACCCTCCTGTACTGCTCCAAGGACACCCTGGGGTGCTCCTGCATGGGCGACCCCGGCTCGGGGTAGAAGGCGAAGAGGTGAGCCTCCGCACCCAGGTCGTAGGCACGCTGCACCGTGCGCAGCATCTCCTCCTCCGTCTCCCCCAGCCCCACAATCAGGTGGACGCTCACGTTGTACCTGCCGAAGCACTCCACCGCCCACTCCGCAACCCTCCAGTACTGCTCCCACCGGTGCCCGCTTCCAGCTCCCCTGCCCCGCAGCCTCTCAAAAAGCTCCGGAGTGGCGCAGTCCACGGCGATGCCGCACATGTCGGCGCCCGCCAGCTTCAGGGCATCAAGCTGCTCCGGGGAGCGTATGAGCATGGGGGAGGCGAGCACAGAAACCGGCAGCCCGCCCTCGGCGCTGAACCTCTCCACCAAGGTGAGGGTATCACCGTAGGCTCTGGGGTGGGTTATCATGGAGATGCACACCCTCTCCACCTCCCTTCCCTCCAGTCTCTCCAGAATCTCATCCACAGCATAGGTGGGCCACTCAACCCTGATGAAGCTGTCCCCCGCCACACGTCTGCGGGAAAGCCCGCAGTAGGCGCACCCCCCAGTGCACCCATCCCGGTAGGTCAGGAGCAGGTTGAGCGCCCTGAGCTTGGCGCCGCGGTAGAACCTGCCCTTCATCAGCCCTAAGGTAATCGCACCTGCGGTTGAGGTCTGCACGTATTCAGGGCTCTCCACCCTACTCCTCCTCCAGCCTCTCAATCTCCCTCTCAATCCACGCCCTTAGCCTCTCTGCATCCCTCAGCATGTGCTCCCCCTCCAGCTCCTCCGGGGAGCTCAGCCTCACCCTGACAATCCAGGAGTGATAGGGCGCCTCGTTTATCCTGGAGGGGTTGCTCACAACCTCGGCGTTGAGCTCCACCACCTCCCCGCTCACAGGGGCTGGAAGCCTGCTCACGAACTTCGCCGACTCAATGGTGGCAAAGTTCCTGCCCCTCTCAAGCCTCTCCGAGCCAACGCTCAGGTAGCTAAACCTGCCGGCGGTCTCGCTCAGAAACGCATCCACCCCTATCTCTGCGGTGGTGTCATCCAGCATCCTGAGCCACAGGTGGGAGTTCCTGTAGGAGCAGTAGTACCTGTCAAGGGGAAACTCATAATCACCAACCCTGAGCACCTGCTCTGCCTCGCTCTTCATCCCTCATCCTCCTGAAAGCGCCTGTGCGGCTCGCACCACATCATCGGCACACCCTAACCTCTCGGCGAGGATATTTAAGATTTTCTGCCTCTCAGCCCTGCACCCCTCAAGGGCGTCCTCCAGCTCCCTCATCCTGCCCTCCTCGCCCTGCACTCTCACCCGCCTCACCACGCCCTCGTGCAGCTCCGCGCTGAGCTCAACCCCACCGAGCCTGAGGTGAACCAAGTAGCACCCCTCCGCTATCTTCAGGAGCCCGTTGCTCTTCCTGCCCTGGCGAAGCCACTCGTGGCTCGTGTACCTCGGCTCAATCCTGCGCATCTCCCTGAGCAGCTCAAGGCTCAGCCCTCCCGCCTCAAGCCCCCCGAAGAGGTCCTCAAACCTGCCGGCGAGCACCTCCTGCAACTCATGCACATCCACCTCCTCTACCATCATCCTGAGGGTGCCCAGCCTCTCCCGCATCAGCTCAAGAGCCCTTTGCCTGAGGTGCGCGGGCAGGTTGAGAGCCCCTGCCATGAGCTCAAAGTTGAAGTCCAGCAGCATGCTGCCGCTGAGCACCAGGCAATCACCAACCACCCCCGCCCCGTTGCCGGAGACCTTCCTCCCCTCCGCCACTATGTCGCTCGCGGGTCTGTAGGTGGCTTTAACCCCGAGCTCCCCGTACGTCTGAATCACTGGCTTCAGGAACCTGCGGTAGAGGGTGGAGGTTCTCACCGGGGCGAGCTCGCTGTCCCTGGGCACCACCACGTGGTAGAAGAGCTGCTCCCTGTCTAAGAGCACCGTCCCGCCTCCGATGGCACGGCGGAAGAGGGGCACCCCCCTGCGCCTCACAAACCCCAGGTCCAGGTCCTCCAGGGGGCTGAACATCCCCAAGCAGAAGTAGGTGTGGGCGCTCCTCTGCAGCACCACACCACCGGCGCCCATCTCCGCCAGAGCGTGGTACACCAGCTGGCTCTGCTTCCACCCCATGTACCCCAGCTCAAGCAGCCTGAACTCACCCATCCTCATGCACCAGCGTGCAGCACAGCTCCGAGAAAACCGGCCTCAGCCCCCTGCGCTCCGCATGCTCCACCGCCTCCTCCGTCGGGTAGGCGATGGTGTTCACCCCCGCATCCACGGCGAGGCGCTCAATCCTGAGCTTGTCTCCTGGAGCTCTCGCGCACCCCAGGCTGAGAGCCGCCTCCGGGTTTAGCAGTCTGGCAACCCCCACCACCCTCGCCACCTCCTCGGGTGCGGGGGGCTCTACCCCCTCGTAGGCGGTGCCCGGCATTGGGGAGAGCGCCACGACCACAACCGCCTCCGCCCCGGCTTCGGCGATCATCTCAAGGGCACGGTACTCGCCCACCACCCTGCCGCCGTGCAGCCCCACCACCACGTGGGGCGCTATCCTTATCCCCGCCTCCCGCAGCAGCCGCATGCTGCGCAGGTAGTCTTCAGGCTCAGCCTTCAGGTGGTACACCTCCCTTGCGGTCTCCTCCGAGCCTATGACGTCCAGCAGCACCTGCTCAACCCCAGCCCGCCTCAGGGCATCCACATCCTCCTCCCCCACTATGCCCGAGTGCACTATCACCCTGAGCCCCATCCTCCTGAGCTCCCTCATAGCCCCGGCAAACCTGCGCAGGGGCACACACCCCCTTGCATCGGCGCCCCCGCTCACGAGCACACCCTTTCCGCCCCTCTTCACCAGCCTCTCACCCAGCCTGACCAGCTCCTCTGGGGAGCTCACCTGGTGCATGCTCTCCAGCAGCCTGCCCCCGCAGTGCTTGCATCTCAGGGCGCACTCCCCGCCGGTCACGCTCACGCTGACAAAGCGGGAGGGTGTGTTGGAGTACCTGCCCGAGATGTACCTCTTCAGGGACGGTGCCGACAGGTGGAGCACGTCAGGAAAGTTCCTCTTCCTGAGCTCCCAGGCTCTGGAGAGGAGCTCATCAAGGGGCATGCTGAGAAGCTCTTCATCCATGCCAGGATGCTGGGCGGCGGGAAGATAAATATCTATCGCAGGAGCACCAGTGCAGCCGCCGAGCCCACCATGCCTCCAGCGAAGCTTGAGAGCAGGTTCACCCCCGTGTTCTCCAGCACCCTGCGCCTCTCAAGGGTGGCACCCAGCAGGCTGTCAACGTTGAACCCGATTATCCCACCAGCAACCCCCGCCGCCAGGCTCACGGAGAGGGGCGCCACTCCCGCAGCACCACCAAGCAGAGCCACGAGGAGCGCCCCCGCCACGCCTGCAGCCTCGCCCAAGGGCGTGACTCCTCCGTCTGTGCCGGGCTTTACCGGCTTGAAGTTGG
>WANG01000069.1 GCA_015521945.1 Candidatus Hydrothermarchaeota archaeon | reverse complement strand
GGTTACAGTGAGGAGGAACAACCTAAGCGTGGAGGAGGTAAGGAGGCTGGAACCAGAGAGGATAATAATCTCTCCTGGTCCAGGGGTGCCCGAGAAGGCGGGCGTTAGCGTTGAGCTAATAAGAGAGCTTGGCTCACAGGTGCCCATCCTGGGCGTGTGCTTGGGGCACCAGGCTATAGGCGTCGCCTTCGGCGCGAAGGTGGCGAGAGCAAAGACGCTGATGCACGGCAAGGTGAGCAGAATCACCCACGACGGCAGGGGGATTTACAGGGGGGTTGAGAACCCCTTCATTGCGACGCGCTACCACTCGCTGGCGATAGTTGAAGAAACCCTTCCGCCCGAGCTTATCGTAACCGCGAGGAGCGAGGACGGCGTTGTCATGGGGGTGAGGCACAGGCGCTACCCCATAGAGGGGGTGCAGTTCCACCCCGAGAGCATCTTAACCAGCGAGGGCAGGAAGCTCATAAGGAACTTTCTGGAGATGGAGGTATGACCCCGAGGTGCATGTCCACCCAGCATCCGGATAATGTCACCACGCCCTTCTTCGCCCGCAACTCCGTCTTAGCCGGCGAGGACGAGATTCAGGAAGCCTACTACGCCTTCTCCCACCTGGGCATAGAGGAGCAGATGTGGGACTGCGAGGGCAAGGAGGTGGACAACTTCGTGGTGGAGAAGCTGCTCACCCGCTACGAGCGCTTCTTCAGGATGAGGAAGCTGGGGAGGGAGCTCAGGCTGACCCTGCGGGTGCCCAACCCCGAGATTGAGCGCACGGAGGCGAAGATACTGCTTGAGACCCTGGAGAGCATACCCCGCAACTTTGACATCGCAAGGGCGTTCTACGGGGAGGACGTGGTGCCCATCTTTGAGGTCATCCTGCCCATGACCTCCTCCGCCCAGGCGCTGAACCGCATTTACTACTACTACAAAAACTTCGTCTCGGGCAAGGCTGAGAAGCGTTTCTTCAACGGGGACATCAAGATTAAGGAGTGGATAGGCGACTTCAAGCCCGAGGAGATAAGCGTAATCCCGCTGATAGAGGACAAGCACAGCATGCTGCGCAGCCACGAGATTCTTGAGGACTACCTTAAAGACAAGCGCATTGAGCAGCAGCGGGTTTTTCTTGCACGCTCCGACCCTGCGATGAACTACGGCTCGCTCAGCGCCGTGCTTTTGAACAAGATAGCGCTTCAGCGCATCTGGAGGCTGGCTGAGAAGCTGAGCGTTGAGCTCCTGCCAATAATCGGCGTGGGCTCTGCGCCCTTCAGGGGGAACTTCAAGCCCACCAACGTGTACAACTGCCTGTGGGAGTATCCCAGCGTTCAGACCTACACGGTGCAGAGCGCCTTCAAGTACGACTACCCCGAGGAGGTGGTGAGGAAGGCCATAGAGGAGATACGCTCACGCAGGAGGGGCGCCCCCAGGTTCGTGAGCGAGGAGAAGTGCGGGGAGATGGTGGAGAAGGTGAGCGCCGAGTACGGGAGGCTGATACGCCTGCTCTCCCCCCTCATCAACCTCATAGCGAGGCACGTGCCCGCGAGGCGCAGGAGGAAGCTGCACATAGGGCTGTTCGGGTACGCCAGGCGCGCTGGAGACGTGGCTCTCCCCAGGGCGATACCCTTCTGCTGCACCCTGTACTCCGTAGGGTTGCCCCCGGAGCTTCTCGGCCTGAACGCGCTCGGGGAGCGGGAGCTTGAGCTCGTTGAGGACATGTACGTGAACTTCAGGGAGGACCTCGGGGAGGCGGTGCGGTACCTCAACCCCGATGCGGAGAGGGTGGTGCCGAAGGAGGTCTGGAAGCGCCTCCCCTGGGGGCTGATTGAGGAGTTGGGGGATGAGAGGGATGAGAGGCATGCAGAGATAACCTCAAGGGTCGTGGATGCGGTGGCGAAGAACAGGACTGAGAACTTGGAGAAGGACATAACCGAGGCAGCCTGGCTGAGGCGGTTTCTGGGATGAGCGCGGGGAAGAGGTACGACAGAATAGCTCCCGTTTACGACCTCATGGAGCTTCCCATGGAGCTCTTCGCCTTCTCATCCTGGAGGAGGATGCTCTTTGCCGAGCTTGCGGCCCAGGGGGCGGAGAGGGTGCTGGAGGTGGGCATAGGCACGGGCAAGAATGTGCCCTTCTACCCGCGGGGGAGCTTCGTGGGTGTGGATGTGAGCTCGGGAATGCTCGCCAGGGCGAGGAGGAGGTGGGCCGGTCCTCTGGCTCTGGCAAGCGTGGAGCGCCTGCCCTTCAGGAGCTCGGTCTTTGATGCCTGCGTGTCAACCTACGTCTTCTGCTCGGTTGATGACCCTGTTGCGGGGCTCAGGGAGGTGAGGAGGGTGCTCAGGAGGGGCGGGAGAGCCTACTTCCTGGAGCACATGCGCAGCGAGAGCAGGGTGGTTGGAGCGGTGCAGGACCTGCTCAACCCCCTCTTCAGGCTCATGGGGCCTGAGATAAACAGGCGCACTAAGGAGAACATCCTGAAGGCTGGCTTCAGGGTGGTGGAGGAGCGCATGCTCCTCGGCACGGTGTTCAGGTTCATCGTTGCCGAGAAGTGAGCTCCTGATAGGTGCGCTTTAGCAGGAGGGCGTCGTCCTCAAGCACGGGGCTCTCGCAGACTATGCGCCCGCCCGCATTGAACTCGGCGAGGGCACGCAGGGCCTCTGCGTACCTGAAGTCCGAGCTCTCAAGGGTGGTGTGGGAGCGCTCACCGCCCCTGCCGTAGGCTATGCCCGAGAGGTGGATGTGCATGCTCTTCAGAGCCTCCCTCCCCAGGGCGCTCTCCACCTGCTCAAGCACTCTGAGGAAGTCCTGGAAGGAGTTTACGCCGCCCCTGCTTCTGGCGTAGATGTGGGCGAAGTCTATGCAGGGCTGCACCCCCTCAAGCTCCTGGCTGAGGGAGAGAACCTCCTCAAGGGTGCCGAACTGGGTTCTTCGCCCGGTGGTTTCCGGGCGGAGGAGCACCCCCTTAGCTTCCGAGCGAAGGCGCTCAAGGGCACGCTCCAGCATCTGCCTGACCACCCTGTAGGTCTCCTCCCGCCCCGCCTTCAGGTAGTAGGCGGGATGGAACACCACGTCCACAGCCGAGCAGGCGTGCGCAGCTAAGGCGGAGCTGATTATCCTCTGCAGGCTTGCCTCCCTCTTTGCACTCTCGCTGGCGTTGAGGTTGATGTAGTAGGGTGCGTGCACGCTCAGGTAGATTCCAAGCTCTTCTGCCGCCTTTCTGACCTCCCTGGCGGTGGAAGAGCTCATTCGCACCCCGCGAACGAACTGAACCTCCATGCACTCAAGGGAGAGCTCGCTCAGCCGCCTGATGCCAGCAACGGTGCTTCCGGAGGGGGCGCTTCTCGGCACTCCCGCGGTTCCGAAGAGGAAGCTCATGGAAGGGTTTAGAGTTGTTAGCCTTCTTCAAGTTTTCTGCGGGCTAGGCCGGGGGGTTCGGCGTCCCCTGTAACCTGAAACCGCCGATATGCAGGGGCCGAAGCTCCGGAGGCGGTGCAGGTGCACCGGGTGCTCAGCCCGTGCTGCGGTGATGAGGTGTCGTCCCGCAGGACCGGTGGTTCCCCGGCGCGTCCCGGAGGGGACGCGTGAAGGGGATTTGCCCGCTGAACCCCGTCAGGCTCGGAAGAGAGCAGCGGTAGGCGGGACATGCGGTGCTTGCGGGGCTGCGGCACGGAGCTCGCGGCACGGTCCCTGACCCCGGTGGGCGGCACCCACTCCGGGGCGTGCCCGCATCAAAAGTTATATATTTACCAGAGAGGATGTATGCCCGATGGCAAAGGTTATGGTGGTGGACGACAACGAGGAAATCGCAAGGCTTGTTTCCCTGATTTTGAGCAGAGATGGGCACGAGGTTGAGATTGCGCTGAGCGGCGATGAGGCGCTGAAGAAGCTGGAGAGGTTTTCTCCCGACCTGATTCTCATGGACTACTTCATGCCGGGCAAGGACGGCGCCCAGGTGTCAAAGGAGATTCACAGCAGGGAGAGGTTCAGAAATGTGCCCATAATCCTCTTCACCATCATGAGCCTTGATGAGGGGCTGGAGGAGGCTGTGCGTGAGGCTGAGGCTGTGGACTACATCAGAAAGCCCTTCAGCGTTGATGTGATGACCGAGAAGGTCAGGAGAGTCCTGAGAGCTGCGGAGGCATGAACTTCAAGCAGGTGCCCAGAATCCCGAGTTCTGAAGAGCTTGTGGAGTACGCCTTCTCAAGGGCGAGGAGGCGCCACAGGCTGGGAAGGAGCCAGGGGAGGTGGGCTTCGGAGAGGCGCCGCATAGTGCTGGCGAGCGCCTCAGCCAGGAGGTGGCTGAACAGGATACTGGGGAGGATGCCGGAGGTTGGAAGCCTCCCCCCCTTCTACCGCGAGCTGGTTGATGTGCTGGTGGGCGCGGAGAGGCTGGAGCGCAGCCTGAGGTCCCTGCGGTGGGCGGCTTCAAAGATAGAGAGGATTGAGGGGGACTGCCTGAGGAGGCTGGGCAGCGCAAGAAGCGCCGAGGAGGCGAGGAGGATAAGGAGGGAGTTCTACGGCAGAGCAGCCTCGGTTATAAGGAGCATAGAGGGGGAGCTTGACTTCCTGAGGGATGCCAGGGAGAGGCTGAAGAACCTGCCGAGCTTCCGGGAGGTTTTCACTGCGGTTATCGCGGGTGCGCCCAACGTGGGCAAGTCGTCCCTGCTGCGCCAGCTCACGGGCTCGGAGCCCAGGATAGAGAGCTACCCCTTCACCACCACCAGCCTGCTCGTGGGGTACCTCCGGGAGGGGTTCAGGGAGGTGCAGCTGGTTGATACTCCCGGGCTGCTTGACCGCAGCGTGGAGGAGATGAACAGGGCTGAGAGGCAGTGCATGCTGGCGCTGCGCCACTTAGCCAAGCTGGTGGTGTTCGTGTTTGACCCCTCGGAGAGCTGCGGGTACACCTTGGAGCAGCAGCTGCGCATCCACGCCAACGTAGCCTCAACCTTGGGAATTAGGATGCTCAGGGTGGTGAACAAGGCGGACCTGCTGGAGAGGGAGAGGCTGGAGGAGCTGAGGAGGAGGGAGCCCTTCACCGACGCCGTGGTGTGCTCGGCAAAGCTGGGATACGGGGTTGAGGAGCTGAGGAGGAGGATACTGGAGCTCTCAGAGCCAGCTTAAGGCGTGAGCCTCCCGGCGAGCGCTGCGCACCTGCGGTAATATTTGCCAACGGTAGTGTTTACAATCATCAAGCTAAAGTTGACTTATGACAACAGAGAGACAGCTGCGGGTGCTGAGGAAGCTCTACGAGCGCTCCAAGAGCCTGAAGGTGCACTCGGTTCAGAAGACCCAGGAGGAGCTCGCTAAGGAGCTTGGAATCAGCAGGCAGGCGCTGAGCATGCACCTGAAGCAGCTCAGAGAGCAGGGGCTGATACGCACCGGCAGGGGCTTCATAGACCTCACCGACCGTGCTTTAGCCGAGCTTGGCAGGCCGGGTGAGGAAGCCTTTGTGCTGGTTAAGGTTGAGCCCAGGCACAGGAGCGGCGTTTACAGGAGGCTGTGCGCATCCCCGGTGGAGCGGGTTTACCGGGTGGCAGGTGAGTACGACATAATTGCGGTGATGCGGGCGGAGAAGCTTGCGGAGGTTCTGAACATGCTCGGAGAGGCGGAAGGTGTGGTGCGCACGGCGTCGCATGTGGTGATAGAGATGCACCAGGTGTGAGCATGGGAAGGATAAGGATAAACCAGAGGTACTGCAAGGGGTGTGGCATCTGCATAGAGTACTGCCCCATGAGGGTGTTTGAGGAGGCTGAGGAGCCCAACGAGCGCGGGTACTTTGTGCCCGTTGTGGCTCACCCCGAGAGGTGCACCCTGCTGAAGGTCAGCCGCCATCTCGGGAGGAGAGCCTGCGGACTCTGCCAGGAGATGTGCCCGGACTTTGCAATTGATATAGACGTGCACGCGGAGGATGAGGAGGAATGAGCCACCTCACAGGGGTAAGGTTCCTGCAGGGAAACATCGCCTGCGCTGAAGGTGCGATTGCTGCAGGGTGCAGGTTCTTCGCCGGCTACCCCATAACCCCCAGCACCGAGGTCGCGGAGTGGCTGGCCAAGCGCATGCCCGAGGTGGGAGGGGTGTTCATCCAGATGGAGGACGAAATCGCCAGCGTGTCCGCCATAGTGGGTGCCCGCTGGGCCGGTAAGAAGGCGATGACCGCCACCTCGGGTCCGGGGTTCTCGCTGATGATGGAGACCGTCGGCTACGCCGCAATGACGGAGACCCCCATAGTGATAGTGGACGTGCAGAGGGGCGGTCCCAGCACCGGGCAGCCCACCCTGCCTGCCACGGGGGACGTGCTCCAGTCGCGGTTCGGCTCCCACGGTGACTACGCCACCATATCCCTTGC
>WANG01000068.1 GCA_015521945.1 Candidatus Hydrothermarchaeota archaeon | reverse complement strand
GCGTCCAGGCTGCCCTGAAACCTGGGGTTGAGCTCCAGGAAGTAGTACCCGTCCCTGCCCTCCACCAGGTCAACCCCGCACCACCCCCTGAGCCTGAAGGCGCACACCGCCTCTACTGCGGTCTGAAGCGCCTCCTCCGTGCACCAGTGGGGGGCTATGCTGCCGGCGTACCTGAACCTCCAGGTTCCGAGGGTGTGCAGGTTCTGGGTCACCGACAGGGGCACCGCATCCCCCCCGCTCGCTAAGAGGGACACGCTGACCACCCTCCCGGGGATGTACCTCTGCAGGATGTGCTCCTCCCTCAGCTCGGGAATCTCGGCACCCCTGGAAGCGAGCACAACTCCTGAACCCCCGGCTCCCCGGCAGGGCTTGAGCACCACTGGATACCCGAGCTCCTCAGCCGCACCCAGCGCCTCCTCCCTGCTCCCGACCACGGCGCTCTCGGGCATCCGCACCCTGTTCCTCAGCCTCTCAAGCTGGTACCTCTTGTCGCTCACCCTCCTCATCCTGAACCCGTCCGTGCCTGCCAGCTTCCTGCTGCGGAAGGGCAGCGGGGTGGTCAGGATTACCCTGTCCCCGTCAAGCCTCCTCATGAGCTTCAGGAGCCGCTCATCCGAGTAGAGCTCCTCCACCCTGCCGCAGCTCCTGTAGGGCATCTGGCGCACTATGGAGAGGTGCCTCTCAGCCATGGCTCTGGTGTCGCAGTCCCCGAAGTGCTCGGCGGTTTCAACGGTGTACCCGGAGCGCCTTGCGGAGGCAACCGCAGGCCGGGTGTGCACCCCGGCTATGAGAAGCCTCTCACCTCTCCTCAACTCTCTTTCCCCTCGCCATGGGCACCACCCTCAGCTTTCCCCCGAAATCCCTGTGCAGCTCCCTGCCCTCAAAGTACCTGTCCAGGAAAACCGCCAGCGCCGCCACCTCGCTGTGGGGCTGGTGACCTATGGCAACGTTGTAGTCAGCCAGCTCAAAAACCTCGGCAGGAACCTTCTCTGCGCCCACAATAACGAGAAGCTCTCCGCCTGCGGAGCGTATCTCCTGAATCCTGTCGTCCACGTGCTCCCCGTACATGGTTAAGTGCACCCTCACGCCCCTCCACCTCCTCAGGAAGGTGCGCCAGTTCTCCACCACCTCTATCCTGAAGTCGCCCCCCCAGCTCTCGCACACCCTCGCCACGCTCCTCTCAAGGCGCTCGTCCCTGCAGGTCATGAGCATCCTGGTGGCTCCGAAGGCTCTCGCAACCAGAGCCAGGTGGGTGCTCACCCTCCTGTCCCTGCTCAGCCTGTGCCCCAGCCTGAGAACCGTTACCATCCACCTGGCGGTGCACCCTCACCTCATCCAAGAATTTATATTCCCGCGTGCATAGAGTTGCACATGGAGTACGACGAGAACTTCAGGCGCAGGTTCCCCCACCTGTCAAGAGAGATTGAGGAGAGCGGGTGGCTCAGGGTGAAGGAGCGCAACTCCGGGTTTAGCGGGTATGAGCCGGGGGTGATGGACTTCCTGAGCAGGTGCTCCACCGACGAGGAGGCGCTTGAGATAGTGCGCTACTTGGAAGGCAGGGGCGAGATATCCCACGAGCTTGCCCTGAGCCTGAGGGTGAAGATAATCAAGAACGGGATACGGAGCATCTGTCCGAAGCGTGAATGGGGCTTTTACAGGTAATCGCTAACTCTCCACCTCTCTGGACGCGTTAGAAAACGTTATAAACGTTTTCGCCTGTGGAGGGGCGGTGCCCCGCCACCCGCGCATGCCGCCTGCAAAGGTTGCATCAGAAAGGTTAATATATGCATCCTGCCTCATCTGTGTGTGATGCACGCTGATGAGCTGATATTCAAAATCAGGAGCAGGAGCGCCAGAGTTGCGGTGGTGGGGCTCGGGTACGTTGGTCTTCCCACCGCTGCGGTTTTTGCGGATGCGGGTTTCAGGGTTACGGGTGCGGATGTCAAGAGGGAGGTTGTGGAGGCTGTAAATGCGGGGCGCTCGCCCATCTCCGAGCCCGGGCTGGAGGAGCTGGTGCGGCGGTGCCGTGAGAGGGGCACCCTCAGGGCGGTGTGCTCGGCACGGGAGGCGTGCGAGGATGCGGATGCGGTGATAGTTGTGGTTCAGACCCCCCTGGACGAGAGGGGTGAGCCCGAGCTTGAGCCCCTGCGCTCCGCCCTCAGGGGTGCCGGTGAGTCCCTGAGGAGGGGTGCGCTTGTGGTGGTGGAGAGCACCCTCCCCCCCGGGGGGATGAGGGAGGTGGTGGTGCCAGAGCTTGAGGCGTGCACCGGGATGCGTGCGGGGGAGGACTTCCTGCTCGCCTACTCCCCCGAGAGAGCCATACCCACCAGGACCCTGGAGGAGATACGCACCAACCCCCGTCTGGTGGGCGGGGTTGATGATGCCAGCTCGGAGGCGGCCGCGGAGCTCTACTCCTGCATAACCTCGGGCGGGGTTTACAGGGAGCACGTTGATGTGGTGGAGATGGTGAAGCTGGTTGAGAACACCTTCAGGGACGTGAACATCGCCCTCGCCAACGAGATTGCGGTGTTCTGCGAGGCTCTTGGGGTGGACGTGGGGCGGGTGATTGAGCTTGCCAACAGGCACCCCAGGGTCAACATCCACACACCCGGGGCTGGGGTTGGCGGGCACTGCCTCCCCAAGGACCCGATGTTCCTGATAGGCAGGGCGAGGAAGCAGGGGCTCAGGCTGGAGGTGATTGAGGCTGCCAGGCGCAGGAATGAGAGCATGCCCCTGCACGTGCTGAGGAAGGTGGAGAGAGCCCTGGAGGGCAGGCGGGAGCCCAAGGTGGCTGTTCTGGGGGTGGCATACAAGGGCAACACCGACGACACCAGGCACAGCCCAGCCGAGAAGGTCATAAAGGGGCTGCTGCGCAGGGGTGTGAGGGTGTGCTCCCACGACCCCTTCGCGAAGCAGGACTTCGGGGGCAGGTTTACCAACAGCATGGAGGAGGCGGTCAGGGGGGCGGACGTGGTGGTTATAATGACGGACCACGACGCCTACAGGAGGATGAGCGCCTCGGAGCTGAAGAGGCACCTGAAGCGGGATGCGGTCATAGTGGATGCCAGAAGGGTGCTTGACAGGGGGGAGGTGGAGCGCCAGGGGCTCAGGTACCTGGGGCTGGGGTGCTGATTATAATAATTGTTGCAGATGGAATACTGGAGGAATTAAACTGAACCCATGAGCGTGCTTATGCTCGTGGGTTCCCCCTCCCCCCACCTCCTCCCTACCTGAAAGTATTTATTTCTGCCAGGTCTAAGTTGTGTGGGATGAGGCTGATACTGCTGATGCTGGCACTGGTGCTTATTTCAGGGTGCACCGGGAGCAGAAGCGCCGAGCTGATGCCGTATCCGGATGCCCACCCCTACGCGGCGGTCGTTACCTTGGACACGGAGGTGGCGGGTGGTGAGGAGCTCGCCGGGGTGGCGGAGGTGCTCAGGGAGCTGGGGATGAACGCAACCTTCTTTGTTGTTGCAGGGTACTACTCCTCAAGGGAGGAGGCGCTTGAGCCCCTGCAACCCTTTGAGGTTGCAAGCATGGGGTGGAACCAGAGGGAGTGGCTGAATGCCTCCGCCGGGGAGCGCAGGGAGCAGGTGCGCAGGGCTCACGAGTGGTTTGAGGAGAGGGGGTTCAGGGTGCGTGGCTTCAGGGCGCCCTACTACAACACCAGCGGTGAGGTGCTGCAGGTGCTGAGCAGCTTGGGGTACCTGTACGACTCCTCCTTCTACTACGGCATCAAACCCTACCGCATAGACGGCATACTTGAGATTCCCCCGAGCACCAACTACGACATCTTCTGGGACAGGGAGAAGCTGAGGATAGCCGGCATGGCCGCCTACCTGACCCTGGAGAGCGCCGAGAGGGAGGGCGGGGTCTTCGTGTTCACCACCCACGCGGCAACCGCCTACAGGAGCAGGGAGGAGTTCAGGAGGTTCCTCATGTACCTCAGGGACAGCGGCGCCTGGGTGGTCAGCGCGGGGGAGCTTGCGGAGTGGTACTCGGCAAGGGAGGGGCTTGAGGTGGAGGTGGTGGGTGATGAGGTGGTGCTCAGGAACAGGGGCAACACCCCGGTGGAAGGTGCCACGGTTGAGGTGAGGGGCGCCTCGGAGGCGGAGGGGGCGAGGTACACGGTGGTGAGGGGTGATACCCTTTACGTGGTGTTCCCGGAGGTGCAGCCGGGAGGAGAGCGCAGAGTCAGGGTGGTCTGGAGATGAGCAGGATTGGTGAGAGGTTCAGGATGCTGCGGGAGAGGGGGGAGGGCGCCCTGATAGGGTACCTCACCCTGGGCGACC
>WANG01000067.1 GCA_015521945.1 Candidatus Hydrothermarchaeota archaeon | reverse complement strand
TTTGAGCCCGGGATGTTCTGCATAGAGCGGGTGCACCCCGCGGTGGTGGAGAAGATACACCGCCGTGAGGGTGAGCTGGTGATATACACCGACCTCGGGGGGCTGGCGGGGGAGGTGATCAGGGATGCTGACGCGGGAAGGAACTTAGTGCTCATACTTGACCACCACCCGGCGAGGAGGGTGGAGGGCGAGAAGATAGTGGTGGCTGACCCCGAGCTCTTCGGTGTCAGCGGGGACGTGTTCATCTCAGCCTCAACCTTGGCATACCTGTTCTGCAGGTACCTGATAGCCTCGGGGATTGACTCATGCCCCCCGCTGAACAACACCGAGGCAAAGCACCTCAGGGTGGAGGAGGAGATTGACAGGGAGCTGGCTGGAATAGCGGTGATAGGCTCCGTTGGTGACTACCACGACAGAAGCGGGGGGATACTGGGGTACGACAGGTATGCGCTTGAGAGGGCGGTCAGCACGGGGGCTGCGAAGATAAGGATACAGGACAGCAGGGAGAGGTACTTCCTGAGCAGGTACGGGGAGTTCGCCGACGTTATAGCGGACGTGCTCACCACCCTGGGCTCGGTGGGGTACTACAGCGGGGACTTCAGGCTGGCGGTGAGGGTGGCGCTGGAGGGCGCCTCGGAGGAGGGCATACGGCGAGCAGAGGAGCTCAGGAGGATGAAGGAGCAGAAGTTCAGGGAGAAGGTGCTGGAGCTCAGGGACGGGGGGTTCAACACCGAGAGGTTCGTGCAGTGGTTCCACGTGCACAGGGACTTTGCGCCCATGGGGGTGAAGGTCATCGGCCTCTTCTGCCACACCATAAAGGACATGAGCTTCGTGGACGACTCAAAGTTCGTTGCCGGCTTCCAGGAGTTCATACCCGAGCTTCCGGATATCGGCAGGGTGGACTGGGAGGGGGTGAAGGTCAGCTTCAGGGCGCCCGCACCCCTGGAGAAGAGGGTGCTTGACGGTGAGGTTCCGGGGCTGGATGTTACCCTGCCCGCTGCCACAGAGCGGCTCGGGGGGAGCGCCGACGCGAGCCACCGCATAGCCGCCGCCTCCATGATTGAGAAGGGAAGGGAGGAGGAGCTTATACGCACCTGGGAGGCGGTGATGGAGGAGATGATGGGTGAAGGTGGCCGGCGCTGACGCCTGCAGGGGAGGCTGGGTGGCGGCGGTCTTCAACGGGCGCAGGGCAGAGGTGCACGTGTTCAGGGACTTTGGCACCCTGTGGGAGAAGCTCGGCTCCGAGGTTGAGGTGGTGCTTGCGGACGTGCCCATAGGCCTGCCCGAGGATGGGAGGCGGAGGAGGTGCGACATCCTGGCGAGGCGCATGCTCGGGTGGCCCAGGGGGGCAAGCGTGTTTCCCGTGCCCTGCAGGCAGGCGGTTTATGCGGGGAGCTACAGGGAGGCGAGCACCATCAACCTGAGGGTTACTGGGAGGAAGCTCAGCCTGCAGAGCTGGAACATCTGCGGAAGGATACGGGAGGTTGACACCCTGCTGCTGGGCTGCAGGGAGGCGAGGGAGAGGGTGAGGGAGACTCACCCCGAGGTGTGCTTCGCGGGCTTGAGAGGGGAGCCCATGAGGCACTCCAAGAGGAGCAGGGCGGGGGTGGAGGAGCGCAGGCTCCTGCTTGAGCGGTGGAGCGGGTGCACCTTCAGGGGTGCCATGAAGCATGACGTGCTGGATGCGCTTGCGGGTGCGGTGACCGCCTGGCTGGGGCTCGCCCACGGGTTCAGCAGGCTTCCCCCGGAGCCCGAGTACGACCCGAAGGGGCTCAGAATGGAAATCCTCTACTTCTCCCCCGGGTGAGGCTCAGGGCTCCCGCAACCGCCGGGAATATCCAGGGGGCGTGCTCTATGGCTCCGTACAGAAGGAAGTCGCAGTACATCGCCGAGATGCCGTGAATGGCGGCGTCAAAGCCCGTGAAGCCCATGCTCCCGCACGCCGCCGCTACTCTATCCCTCAAAAGGTGGGTGGCGTTGGAGGGCGCACACCCCACCTCCACCCCGAGCAGGCGCCTTATCTCCATGCCCTCCCGGAGCACCCGCATCGCCTCCCCGAGGCTCACCATGCCTAAGTCAACGGCGAGGTGCGGAAGGTGGGGCGACACCAGCTCCACCAGAGCCTCCGCCTGCCTCATCCTCTCCCCCTCCCTCTCAGAGTGCACCAGGAGAAGGGCGCTCCTTATTCCCAGCTCTCCTAAGAGCCTCACCTCCTTCCCGGGGTTGCCCGAGAGCAGGGAGAGGCTGCTGTGCAGGTACCGCTCCTGCAGCCCCACCTCGGCAACATAGCGAGCTGCCGCGGCTCTCACCTCCTCCCTCGCCGCACCAGCGGCGAAGGGGGCATCGGTGACCCCGGCGACGAAGTCTATGTAGGGGGCAACCTCGCGGGTTGAGAGCAGCACCACGTCAAGCATGCACTCAACGCCCGTGCGCTCCGCGAGCTCCTGCTGGCGCGCTATCAGCTCCTCAGCTCTGCTCCTGTCAAACTTCAGCCTGCCACCCCTCACCAGCCTCTGCCCCGCATAGAAGATGGTGCCCACGAGCACCGGCTTGCGCAGCCCGAGCATGCACCCCC
>WANG01000066.1 GCA_015521945.1 Candidatus Hydrothermarchaeota archaeon | reverse complement strand
ACTCAAGGTTCACCTGATGCACAATCCCAGTCGCCGGCGGCACAGCCCGGAAGTTATCCAAACTCTCCTGACCCCACTTCAAGAATGTATACCGTTCGTTGTTCCGCGAGAACTCCTTCTCCGCATTGATCGTCAACGCGACAAAGGTCGCAAAGTCATCGACCTGCACCGAATGGTCAATCACCAGATCACACGCCACTGCTGGATTGATCGCTGCCGGGTTCCCCCCGAGGCTCATAGTGGCTGCCTGCGTTGGCTTCGTGGGGGCGGCGGAGGTCAAGGAGAGGGTGCTCAGGGGGGATGTTCCAGCCATCGTGGTGCGGGGCAGGAGGGGCGGGAGCGGCGTGGCAGCGGCGATTGCAAACTCCCTGCTGCTGCTGGCACGCTACGGGTGGAGGTGATGCGGAAACCCTTGGCGGTGTTAGCCAGGGGTGAGGGGGTGGGGGTGCGATGAGTGATAAGGATCGTGCAGATTTCGGATACCCACTTCGGGGAGGAGTTCAAGCCCGAGAAGTTCAGGGAGGCTGTGAGGCAGATAAATGCCATTGAGCCCGACCTGGTGGTTCTGAGCGGGGATATCGTTACCTGGGGGATACACACCGAGTTCAGGGATGCCTATGAGGCTATAGGGGATATTGAGGGTGAGCTTTTTGCTGTTCCAGGCAACCACGATGCGAGAAATGATGGGCTGAAGTACTTCAGGCTGTACTTCGGAGAGCTGAAGAAGTCAATAAGGCTGGATGAGCTTGTTATAGCGGGGGTGAATTCAACCCTCCCGGACTCGGATGACGGGTACGTGGGGGAGGAGCAGCGGCGCTGGATGGAGGGGGTGTTCAGGGATAACTGCATCAACATGCTGGTGCTCCACCACCACGTCATCCCGGTGCCCCACACCGGCAGGAATCAGAACGTGCTTATAGACGCGGGGGAGGTGGTGGAGTGCCTGATGCTGCACTGCCACGGGGGCGTGGTGCTCGCGGGGCACAGGCACGTGCCGTACTCCACGAAGCTGCTCAGGACCCACATAATCCACGCGGGCACCCTGAGCTCCTACAAGGTGCTGATGCCCGACAACAACTACAACATCATAGAGGTTGATGGGGAGAGCATCAGGCTGAAGCTGAGGTTCGTGCACCGTGGTGAGGTGGAGGTGGGGAGGTTCGCGATAAAGCACGGCATGCCAGCTTCGGTGGAGCTTTACAGGAGCCTGAGCTCAACCAAGCGGGTGCTGTTCGTATCCTCAAGCGTGCAGGAGGCTGAGAGGTTTGCATCCCTTTTCAACCGCCTCTCTCCTGAGAACATGCACGCCAGCGTGGCTTCGCCTGAAAGCAGGCGCATCGGCGAGCTGGTTGCGGGAGCTGACCACGTGGTTGCACTGGAGGATTTCAGGGGAGCGGATGAGGTGTGGGATGATGTTAAGGAGCCCGAAAGGCAGGTGAGGGAGCTGGTGGAGAGGCTGCTTGGAGCGGCGGGTAGGGTATGAGTGTAAGGGGGGTGGGCTATGCTCCCTTTGGGTCTGCATTTTTATACCCTCAGGGGTCTTTTCATCTGCAGCAGAAAGCCGATTTTGAGGTGATTAAACCTTCGCCATGAATGTCTGTCGTGGTGTGTTTGGAGAAGACCTTAAAATCATGACCCGTAAATAAGCCTGATTATCCCATTTCCCCAGTTCCCAATCCACAGAGTTGAATTTTGTTTTTTAACTGAAGTTTCATGTACTTTTTCTTTGAAAATTTCTGAAAAATTCACGTAAAATGCTTTGTTTTTCTTCATGATTATATATCTACCAACAACAAAAGAGTCGCTTAAATTTATCTCGGAAAGCGGGCTAAGAGCCGCTGGCTGAATTGTCTGCCACCGGCTCCCGTTGAGGGTGATACTGCAATCTTCGGTGAAGGTATATACAGAAACCCTGCCATCGTGTGCGATGTATAATTTATCACTCTTAATTTCAATATCGTAAGCTGGATAAAGTAATATCGCAGGGTACTCCGGAACTTTCCTTAATCTTCTGATAAAACTCCCACTTTCTGTATCGTATATAAAAATGCCGCTGTATCCTGTGGAGATTATGACAGAATTATTGCAGAACTCTATATCAGCTGGCCTATCTTCATAAAGCATGAGATCCGCAGCAAACTCCCATGTTTCATTTTTTACATTAAATTTAAGCAATCTGAGGCCTGTTGCTAACCATATATACCCCCTGCCATCATATCTTGCGATGTAAATGTCGCCCCAATCCTCAAGCATATTAAGCCTTGATTCTGAGAAGTTTTCTGGAGGCTCGTACAGTCTCCATCTCCTGTTGCTGTATTTCCAGAGTCCAGATGAGTTTCCTCGCACAGAGACCCATATGCTGTCATTTACCCTTATAATAGAGCTTATCCACCCTTCTGGAGCGTTTTTTAAGTTCACCCATCTCCCGCTATCGTATACCACCAGCCCTCTGGTTGTTCCAGCCCATACCCTTGAGCCATCTATGAGAATGGCTGTTATGTAGTTGCTCGGCAGTCTGCTGTTTGTCGTGTTGTAGAGAATAATTTTTTCTTCGGCTTTTATTTTTTCGTTACTAATGCATAGTGAGGATATGACCACAAAAAAAGTTAAAACAAGAAATTTTGTGTTCATAGCGTCGTCCCCCTAAATCACGATGTCAGATCAGAGCATTTCTCTTCGCTCTGGATATTACACTCTACCTAATACTGTGGAGCATTCGCATCTGCCCATCCTCTCCCTCTTATTTGACGCCTCCACCTCTCGCGTGCCATCACCGTGCTCTCGGGCACTGGGTGTAGGCGCACCCCTTGCAGCTACCCCTCACTGGCTTCACAGGCGGCTCCCCCTTGAGCTCCTCAACGGCTCTGAAGGCTCGCCTCACGTCCTCCTCCCGTCCCTTCAGCAGGAGGCTCACCGACCCCTCACCACCCCCAACCCCTCCAGCCCCTACGACGAGCGCCTCCACCCCGAAGAGCAGCTCAAGCGCCTCAATCTCGGTGACCACCTCCCCCGCCACCGGGAAGACGCCCACAGGTATTCCCGTGGAGCTGGAGATTACCTGGATGCCCGCCTCCTTTGACACCTCCTCAATTGAGCCGGGCACGAACTTCTCAAGGGTTATGGGCACTATTATCTCCACACCCCTCGCCTTGGCAATCCCGTACACCTCCGCTATGGTGCCCCCCACATCGCTGGCGAGCATCACCCCGGCAATCCCGTGCGCATCCAGGGCATTTGCACCCTTTATCAGCACGTCCCCCGCCCCCATGCGCTTAACGGCGCTGCTCACGCTCTCGTCCACCACCCTGCCCCTCTCTATGACCACCTCCCCCAGGCGCTCCTCCTTGGGCACCACGCAGGTGCCGGCGGCATCGGTAAACCCCGCCATGTACCTCCCCTTGTCCACCTCCCTGCCAAGCACCTCCTCCACCACGTAGGCGTTGGTGCTCCCGAGACCTATTGCAACTATGCCCGCCTCCAGCGCCCTTCTGACCGAGGGATGTGCCGCCACCGCCCTGGCAACCAGCCGCTTTGCCTCAGCAGGGGTCAGGGTAACAAGCGCCTTCACGGGCTCCACCTCAGGTGCGCTCCCTCACGTAGTCTATCCTGCACCCCGTCTCATCGGCGAGCCTTCTGACAATCTCCAGGGCTCTGGCGCGCTCCTCCTCGGGACCCACAAGGTGGAACCGCATGAAGGAGGGCATCTTCTCCTCCACCCCCGCCTTCAGGGCTGCAAAGCTGACCTCCACGTGCATTACCTCCACGTCAACATCCCGCAGCGCCTTCTCCAGCTCAAAAATCACGCCCTTCTCCAGGATGTGCCCCACCATACGTATCTCCGTCTTGGGCTCCAGCAAGGTATCACCTTAACTGAGTTGTGGCTTCAGGGATATAAGCCTAACGCATTTTCCAGAGGCTCACGCACCCCCCTGCTCACCCCTTCCGAAGTATATCCTCGCCATATCCCTGTGGGTGAGTATCTCCTCCGGGGTGCCCTCAAACACCTTCCTCCCCCCTGCCATTATGCACCCACGGGTGGCAATCTTCAGGGCGCTCCTCACGTTCTGCTCCACCAGCAGCACCCCCACCCCTGCGCGGCGCACCTCCTCAATCTTCCCCATAATCCTCCCCACCATCGCCGGCGCCAGCCCCGCGCTCGGCTCATCCAGCATCAGCAGCTTTGGTTTTGTCATCAGCGCCCTCGCAAGGGCTAACATCTGCCGCTCGCCCCCGCTCAGGTTAACCGCCTGCACATCCAGCTTCTCCATCAGCTCTGGAAACACCTCCAGCACCTCCCCAGCCCTCTCCTCCGCATCCGCAAGCACGTACCCCCCCATCTCCAGGTTCTCCCTGACCGTCAGGCTTGGGAACACGTTGTCAACCTGGGGCACATACCCGACCCCCAGCCTCACCAGCTCCTCCGGCTCTGGCGCCTCAATCACCCTGCCCATGACCCTGAGGCGTCCCTCCATGAGGGGCAGCAGCCCGAACAGCGCCTTCAGCAGGGTGCTCTTCCCAGAGCCGTTGGGTCCCAGCACCACCACAGTCTCCCCCCTTCCAACCCTCAGGCTCACCCCATCCACCACCCTCAGCCCCGCATACCCTGCGCTCACCCCCTCAGCCTCAAGCACCCAGGAGCTACTCACCGAAGTACACCTCCAGCACCTGCCTTGAGCTCAGCACCTCCTCAGGCGCCCCCCTCGCAACAATCTCCCCCCTGTGCATCACGTACACGTAGTCAGCAAAGTCAAGCAGCACATCCATGTTGTGCTCAATAATCAGGAACCCCAGCCTGCTCCTCAGCTCCAGTATCTTCTCAAATATCTTCCTCGCCAGCGCCGGAGCTACCCCTGCAACCGGCTCATCCAGCATCAGCAGCTTTGGTTTTGTCATGAGCGCCCTCGCAAGGGCGAGCAGCTTCTGCTGCCCCCCGCTCAGGCTGCCGGCGTACTCGTTTCGCATGTGGTGTATCTCAAGGAACTCCATCACCTCCTCAGCCCTGCGCAGGCACTCCGCCTCATGCCCCCTCACCTGCCTCCGCTTCAGCAGGCTTCCCGTCACCGTCTCCACCTCCCTCCCGGGAGCAGCCACCATCAGGTTCTCCACGACGCTCATCCCCCTGAACACCCTGGGCACCTGGAAGGTTCTCACCACGCCCATCTCCGCCACCCTGTGGGGTGGCATTCCAGTAATATCCCTGCCCTCAAAGAGCACCCTCCCCCTGTCCGGGGGGTACACTCCCGAAATCACGTTAATCAGGGTGCTCTTTCCCGAGCCGTTCGGACCTATAAGAGCCACTATCCTCCCCCTCTCCACCTCAATGCTCACCTTCCTCAGAGCCTCAACACCTCCAAAGCTCTTCCCCAGAGACTCCGTCACCAGCAGGCTCATCTAATCCACCTCGTACTTTCCCTCCCGTATCACACCCTGGGGCCTGTAGAGCAGGAAGAGTATGAGCAGCAGCCCCAGCAGCACCATCCTCAGGTTTGAAGGCTCCACACCGAGGCTGGTGTAGTCCTTCAGCACCCTGGTGCCCCGCTCTAAGAGCACCACCACCCCCGCACCGGCAACCGCACCCGGCACGCTGCCCCTACCCCCCACCACTATCATGGTCCACACCGCGAAGGTAACGGTGGGCATGAACATGTCCGGGCTGATGAAGCTCAGGTAGTGGGCGAAGAGCGCACCCGCAAGCCCCGCGATACCCGAGCCCAGGGCGAAGGCTCTGGCTTTAAACCCGAAGGTGTGCTTGCCCAGAGCCTGGGCTACCAGCTCATCCTCCCTTATCGCCCTCAGCACCCTCCCGAAGGGGGACCAGGTGAGGAGGTGCAGCACCGTTGCTGTGCCCACCATGAACACGGTGGTCAGAGCGAGGTAGAAGAGCTGGTAGTCCGGCACCGCATCTCTGAGGGGCTGGGGAATCCCCCTGAGCCCCACGGGTCCATTGGTGAGCCAGCGCTCGTTCAGCAGGATGAGGCGGATAATCTCCCCGAAGGCTATGGAAGCTATGGCGAGGTAGTCCTCCCTCAGCCTTACGGCTGGAAGCGCCACCCCGAGCCCCGCGACACCCGCAAGCAGCGCACCCGCTGCGAGGGTGATGGGGAAGGGGTACCCCGCAAGGGACAGGAGAGCCGAGGTGTAGGCGCCGATGGCGAAGAAGGCAACCTTGCCGAAGTTCATCAGCCTCGCCGTGCCCGCCTCAAGGTTCAGGCTGAGCGCCAGTATGGCGTAGATGTTTATGAATATCAGGGCGTCCACGGCGTAGGCGAGCATGCTCACTCCCTCTCACCCCCGAGCCTCTGACCCGCTATGCCGTAGGGGCGGAACAGGAGCACCAAGATTAGGATTACAAAGGATATGGCATACCTGTAGCCGGTGCTCATCCCCAGGGCGCCGAGCAGCAGCACCCCCAGGTTCTCGGCGGCGGCAAGCAGGTATGCCGCAGCCACGGCTCCGTAGAAGCTGCCTATGCCCCCCAGGAGCACCACCGCAAACACCGGGAGAAGCACCTCCCACCCCAGGGTGGGCACCAGGCGGGTGTCGGCAGCGCGAAGAACCCCCGCGACTCCAGCTATTCCTCCCCCCAGCACCCAGGTGGCAAGCACCACCCTGCGCACGGGTATCCCGCTCGCCCTCGCCAGCTCGGGATTGTCGCTGGTGGCTCGCATTGCCTTGCCCATCCGGGTTCTGGTGAGGAGGAGGTGGAAGGCGACTATGGAAGCCACGCCCAGCAGGAGTATCACCACCTGCACCTGGGACACCCTCGCCCCCAGCACCTGGTAGCTAACTAAGGGGGTGGAGTAGGTGAGCACCTTCGCCGAGTACACCTGCTGCAGCACGTGGCGCACCACCATGCCCGCTCCTATGGAGGCTATCATCAGGGCTATGGCATCCCCGCCACGCTCCCTCAGGGGCCTGAAGACCCCGCGCTCAAGGGCAACCCCCAGGGCACCTGAGGCGGCAAACGCCAAGGGTAGGGTGAGGTAGATGCTCATCCCCGCCCTGTTCAGGGAGTAGGCAACGTAGGCACCCAGGGTGATGAGCTCCGCGTGGGCAAAGTTTGCAAACCTAAGGATGCGGTAAACCATCGTTACCCCCACGGCCATGAGCACGTACAGGCTGCCGGTAATCAGGATGTTCATGAGTATCTGAGCCATCTCCATGGAATGAAGCTGCTCTGGCGGGTATATATTTGTGGCGCCTCTCTGCGGTCAACCCCGGCAAGGTTTATATATCCGGGAGCCAAAGGCTATGAGGGTGATGTAGAATGCAGGGTCTCGGAATGGACCACACCTTTGTGCTCAGACTGCTCAGCTCGGCTGACATGGACCTGCACACCCTGTCCTCGGCAACCCTCAGCGACAGGCGAAAGACCAAGCAGATACTTGAGGACCTGTACAGGATGGGCCTGATTGAGAGGCGCTGGGACGGGAAGCGCTTCCTCTACCGTGCCAAGCGCCAGTAGTCAGTAGCCCAGCTCCACCCCTGCATCCTGTATCCTCACGGTGTTCCTGCCCTCCACCACCCTGCCTATGAGCTGAGCCTCCGTGCCGTGCCTTCTGCATATCTCCGCCGCCTCTCCCGCGTGCTCCTCGGGAAGCACGATGCAGAACCCCACGCCCATGTTGAAGGTGCGGTACATCTCCTCCGGGGGGATGTCTCCGAGCTCCTGAATCAGGGTGAAGACCTCCTGGGGCTCGGGCAGGGCGTCAAGGAGGAACCCGTGGCGGGTGAGCCTGCACAGGTTGCCCAGACCTCCGCCGGTGATGTGCGCAAGCCCGTGCACCTCCAGCTTCTGAAGCACCTCAAGCACCTCCCTCACGTATATCCTGGTGGGCTCCAGCAGCACCTCCCAGGCTTTTTTGCCCGGCAGCACCTCCTCCTCCACGCCGTACTCTCCAAGGATGAGCTTCCTCGCCAGCGTCAGCCCGTTGCTGTGAATCCCGCTGCTCCTGAGACCCAGCACCGCATCTCCGGGTTTAACCTCCTCGCCGGTCACCACCCTGTCAATCTCCACCACCCCCACCATGGTGGCGGCAAGGTCAAAGCCCCTGACGATTTCGGGAAGGGTGGCTGTCTCCCCTCCAACAACGCTCACTCCTGCAAGCTCAGCGCCCCTCGCTATGCCCTTTGCTATTTCGCCCGCAACCTCCGGCTTGGGCTCCTCAACTGCAAGGTAGTCAACCATCGCCACGGGCTCTGCACCCACGCATATTATGTCGTTGGCATTCATCGCCACCAGGTCTATGCCCACGGTGTCGTACCTGCCCGCAGCCTCCGCCACCAGCAGCTTGCTGCCCACACCGTCGGTGTTTATTGCCAGGGCAAGGGTGCTGGTGAGCTTCAGGAGGGCTGAGAAGTGCCCTATGCCGGTGAGGCTCTCCCCGACCTTTCCTGCACGGTGGGCCAAGGTTCCTGCCAGGTGCTCCGCCATCGCCTTTATGGAGAGCGCCTCCCGTGAGATGTCAACGCCCGCCTCTGCGTAGGTGCGCGGCTTCATGCTTAGTGCAATGGGGGATGGGTGTAATAAAGGTATCCGTGGAGGGGGGAGGACGTAAGCTTTATAAAAGCGCTGCCCGGAATCTTGTTCTGTACACGATGCACGAGGGGGTAGTAATGGAGGAGGAAGCCCCTGAGGACTTCACCCTCAGGCAGATACACACCGCAAGGAGGATGATGGACAACACCAACCACAAGCCAAGCCTGTGGGAGCGCATAAAGGAGCGTCTCGGCCTGAGAAGGTGAGCTCAGCCGGGTGCCAGAAGGTGTGCAGGTGAGCAGCCTTCACCATCTGCATTGCACTTTGAAAACTACGCGCTCAGGAATGCCGGCAGTTTGAGAACGACAAAGGTTATGCGAACCTATGAC